>NZ_JBHXDQ010000031.1:0-94725 GCF_042725875.1 Streptomyces sp. NPDC127038
GTCCACGGACCGGGGCCGGGCCCTGAGGCTTTGCCGGGCTCTGTTCCCCCGGCTCGCTCCCCGGCGCCGGCCGGCGGCCCGTCGAGCGAACGGCCCGCCACGGACGCCAGATGCGCGGCGAAGACCTCGCGCGCGTCCGGCGCGAGCGTGCGCAGCGCCACCATCGCCGTGATCACCACGTCGCACAGCTCCGAACGGACGTCGTCCCAGGTGTGGCTCACGCCCTTGCGCGGGTTCTGGCCCGTCGCGCCGATCACCGCCTGGGCGACCTCGCCGACCTCCTCCGACAGCTTCAGGACCCGCAGCAGCAACCCCTCCCGGCCCCCGTGCGCCCGTTCGGCCTCCAGCCAGGCGTACAGCAGGTCGATCGTGGGCCAGGGATCCGCGCCGAAATCCGTGCCGCCCTGTCCTGCCGTGTCGTCGTGCTCGGGGTGATCAGCCATGGGGCCAGCCTCCCCCGGGAGCGCGGGGCCGACTCCTACTCCTCGAACAGGGCCTCCTGCTTGCCCTCCCGCGCCTCGCGCAGCCGGTTGTTGCGGGCGCACACGACGACCGTGGTGACCACCGCCGTCGCCCCCAGCGTGACCGGCACCATCCAGCCCCGGTTGAGCACGTTGCAGGTCAGATGGTCCAGGGACAGCCGCCCCGGGCCCGACACGGCGAGGCCCGCCGCCGTCAGACCGAGCAGGGCCGTGTACTCGAAGCCGCCGCCCTGCGCGAAGAACCCGTTCGGGGCGTGCACCGCCGTCGCGCCCGCCATGGCGCCGGCCGCCGCGGCACCGGCTGCGGGGGTGGCCAGGCCCAGTGCCAGCAGGGTGCCGCCGCCGGCCTCCGCGAGGCCCGCCGCCCTGGCGCTCACGAGGCCGGGCTCGTACCCCATGGCCTCCATCGCCTGCGCCGTGCCCTCGACGCCGCCGCCCCCGAACCAGCCGAGCAGCTTCTGCGCTCCGTGCGCCGCCAGCACACCGCCCGCGCTCAGACGGAGCAGCAGCAGTCCCAGGTCACGCCGGTCGATACAGGTCACGGTCACTCCCAGTCCAGACAGCGGCAACGGTTTCCTCCCCGGTCCCCACCGTCGCACCGATCGCCCCTGACCGGCGGGACCGCGCCGCCGTTCGGGTGGCGGGTGCGCGGGGCCGGTGTGAGGGTGGCTCCCATGACGATTCAGGTGACGCGACTCAGCGACCCGGCCGTCCGGGCGTTCGTGGCCGCGGTGAACGCCCATGACCAGGCCGCCTTCGAGGCGCTGCTCGCGCCCGGCGCCACGATGGCGGACGACGGCTCGGACCGTGACCTCCGCGACTGGACCGACCGGGAGATCTTCTCCTCGCGCGGCCACATGGACATCGACAGCGAGTCCTCCGGCGGGCGTTCCCTCCTCGTGCGGTACCGCAACGACACCTGGGGCGAGATGAAGACCAGGTGGACCTTCACCGTCGACGACGGCGGCCGGATCAGCCGCTTCGAGACCGGCCAGGCGTAGGCCGGACACGACCCGACGTCGAACGGCCGCCCACCGGAGTCCGGTGGGCGGCCGTTCGGGGCACGCGGGGAGGGGCGTGGGCAGGGGGCGGTGGCCGCCGGGCGCTCAGTGGCCCTGGGCGGCGCCGAACTGCTCCTGCCCGAGCTGCTCCTGGCCGTACTGGTCCAGCGCGTACTGGTCCTGCCCGTACTGGTCCTGCGTCTGCGCGTACTCGTGCGGGGTGAACTGCCGCTGCGGGGCCAGGTGTCCGGCCCGCTCGGACACGGCCCGGCGGCCGCCCTGCTCGGTCAGGCTGATCTGCCCGGCCTTGATGGTCGCGAGGCGCGGCGCGCGGCGGGCGATGGACGAGTCGTGGGTGACCATGACGAAGGTCAGCCCGTACTCGTGCCACAGCCCTTCCAGCAGGCCCATGATGTCGTCGCGGGTGCCCTCGTCGAGGTTGCCGGTCGGCTCGTCGGCGAGCAGCACCTTCGGCTTCTTGACCAGGGCCCGGGCGATGGCGACGCGCTGCTGCTGACCGCCCGACAGCTCGGTCGGGACGTGCGTGAGCCGTTCGCCGAGACCGACCGAGCGCAGCGCCTCGGCGGCCCGCTCGCGCCGCTCGGCGGGCTTCACCCCGAGCGGTACGAGCGCGGTCTCGACGTTCTCCTGCGCGGTCAGCGTCGGGATGAGGTTGAACGACTGGAAGATGATGCCGATCTTCTCGGCCCGCAGCCGGGTCAGCTTGGCCTCGCTGATGCCGCCGAGGTCCACGCCGTCCAGCTCGACCGAACCGGAGGTCGGCCGGTCGAGCCCGCCGATCATCTGGAGCAGCGTCGACTTGCCGCCGCCCGTGGGGCCCTTGATGACGAGCTGGTCGCCGTCCTCGATGGTCAGGTCGACGCCGCGCAGCGCCTCGACCGTCTCCTTGCCCCGCGTGTAGCGCTTGGTGACGCCGGTGAGCTTGTACATGAGGTTCTCCGAGGATGAAGGGGGTGGGGGCGCCGCGGCCCGGGGGAGTGGACGCGGCGCCCCGGCTCGATGGGTGTGCCCGGGGGCGGGTTACGAGACGCTGCGGAGCGCGTCCGCCGGGCGCATCCGGGAGGCCCGCCAGCCGCCCATCGCGCCGGCGATCAGACCGCCGGTGACGGCCAGGCCCACCGCGAGCGCGATGGTGGTCACCGAGACCGGCGCGGACAGCGCGATGTCGATGGTGTTCTTCGCCGCGGAGGCCGCTCCGCCGGGGCCACCGGGGCCGCCCATGCCGCCGGGGCCTCCGCTGCCGCCGGTCGAGCCGAGCTCGGCCGTCAGCTTCGGGCTGATCGCGGTGACGGTGTAGGCCGCGCCGAGTCCGAGGGCGATACCGAGCGCGCCGCCGAGCAGACCGTTCACGACGGACTCGCCGACGACCTGGCGGGTGACCTTGCGGGACGGCCAGCCGAGCGCCTTCAGGGTGCCGAACTCGCGCACCCGGCGGGAGACGGCGGAGGAGGTGAGCAGCGCCGCGACCAGGAACGCGGCGACCAGGACGGCGATGGACAGCCACTTGCCGACGTTGGTGGCGAGGTTCGAGGCGGTGGACAGCGAGCCGGAGACGGTGCTCGCGAGGTCGGCGGAGGTGGTGACGGTCGTCCCGGAGATGTTCTTCTGGATGGTCGTCTTGACCGCGGAGATCTGCTTCGAGTCGCTGGCCTTGACGTAGATCGTGGTGACCTTGTTCTTGGCGTCACCGAGGGTCTGGGCCTGCTTCAGCGGCAGATAGACGTCGGTGGTCGACTCGCTGCTGTCGGGCGTCGCGATGCCGATGACCTTGTACGTCGTACCGGAGATCTTGAAGGTCGAGCCGACCTTGTACTTGTTCTCCTTGGCGTACGACTTGCTGAGCACGGCGACCTTCGCGGAGGTCTGCGCCGAGGTGAAGGTCGTCCCCGTGGTGATCTTCGAGGTGGCCAGCGGGCCGAGCGCCTGGTGGCTCACGTCGACACCCGCGACGGAGTAGGAGTTCACGTCGAAGGAGGCGCCGCCGCCCTGCACCTGGGGCATCCCGGTGCTGCCGCCGCCGCCCGGTCCGCCCTGCTGGCCCGAGCTCGTGGACGACTTCGCCTTGCCCTGGGTGAAGGAGCCGTTGACCTTGACGACGTTCAGGCTGAGCGAGCCCACCGCGCTCGACACGCCCTTCTGCGCGGCGACCTCGGTGACCAGCGAGGACTTCAGGGTCTGTCCGCCCTGGGTCATCACCCGGTCCGAGCTCTGCTTCTTGCTGCCGCTCGACTTGGCGTCGAAGTTGAACTTGGGGCGGCCCGAGGAGCTGCCGGACGGTGCCGCCTGGGCCTTGGTGACGGTCATGTCCGTACCGAGCCCGTACAGCGACTTCAGGACCTTGTCCTGCGCCTGCTGCATGCCGGCCGACACCGAGTTGACGGTGATGACCAGCGCGATACCGAGCGCCAGACCCATGGCGATCACCAGCGCCGCTTTCTTGCGCCGGCTCAGCTCACGCTTGAGATAGATGCCAAACATCCCGTTCCTCAAAGGTTCTTGGCGCCCCCCTGTGGGCGCAGACACAAGCTAGGGAGGAACCTTTGCGCCGGGCTGAGCACGGGATGTGCGCGGGCTGAGAATCCGGACCCGGGATTCAATATTGGGTCAGACAGTCCATTCCCAGGCTTTCGAGGGCTCTTTGCCAGGAAACGCCTGTTGACTGGCACGGCGACGCGGATCCACGCGCCCGCCCGCGTGCGCGCCCGTTCGCCCGGGGCGGGGGGAGAGCGGCGGCGTCCGAGGGGCGGCCGTGTTCCCTTACGGCTTGTTTTGCCGCCGCTTTGGAATCGTTGTCCCTTCTCTTTGTGACCCCGCTGTCAGGCTTACCGGACGGACTTTGTACGGTCCCGGGATGCGTGATTCTTCCGGGCTTTCCCGCCGTGCCGCTCTGGGCCTCGCCGCCGCCGTCCCCCTCGCCGCCGCGACGGCCACCACCGCGTCCGCCGCGACGGCGGTCGGCGGCGCGAGACTGGCCCGCCCCGGGATCCAGGCCGGCGGCGCGTCCGGACTGCCCAAGCGGCTCACCGCCCGTTCCTGGCTGGTCGCGGACCACACCACCGGTGAGGTGCTCGCCTCGTACAACGCGCATCTGCGGCTGCCGCCCGCCTCCACGCTGAAGATGCTGTTCGCGGACGCGGTGCTGAAGAAGTTCGAGCGCGCCCGGACGTACAAGGTCGTCGACGCCGACCTCGCCGACGTTCCCGCGGGCTCCAGCCTCGTCGGGGTGAAGCCCGGCATCACCTACACCGTCGAGCAGCTGTGGCAGGGCGTCTTCCTGCGCTCCGGCAACGACGCGGTGCACGTGCTCAGCCACATGAACGGGGGCATCGCGGCCACCGTCGCCGAGATGCAGGCGCTCGCCCAGGACCTCCAGGCCCTGGACACCCATGTGGTCAGCCCCGACGGCTTCGACCACAAGGGCCAGCTGTCGTCCGCGTACGACCTGACGCTCTTCGCCCGGCGCGGTCTCGCGGACGCCGACTTCCGCGGCTACTGCTCGACGAAGACCGCGGACTTCCCGGCCGGCGGCAAGAAGACCTTCCAGATCCAGAACACCGACCGTCTGCTGACGGGCGCGTGGGGCGTACGGCCCTACGACGGGCTGATCGGGGTGAAGAACGGCTACACGAGCAACGCGGGCAACACCTTCACCGGCGCGGCGACCCGCGGCGGACGGACGCTGCTCGTCACGGTGATGCACCCCAAGAGCGGCGGCAGCGGCGTCTACGAGGAGACGGCCCAGCTGCTCGACTGGGGATTCGGCAAGGGCGCGCAGGCCGCACCGGTCGGCACGCTGGTCGAGCCGCTCAGCGCGGGCGGCGCGAGCGCGGCGCCCTCCCACAAGGTGGCGAAGCCCGCGGCGGGCGCGCCGGCACGGGCCGCCGGGCACACGGACGGCACGCCGTGGGGACTGGTCGGCGGGGCCGGGGCGGCGGTGGCGCTCCTCGCGGGCGGCGCGTTCGCGCTGCGCAACCGCGGGCGCCGGTCCGCCGCGGAGGAGACCGGGACGGAGACCGCGGAGGAGACCGGGACGCGGGGTCGGCGCAGGCGCCGATGACGGGACAGCCGCGCCGCGGTCCGGTGCACACCTCGCGTCCCGCGCGAGCTGCGCCCCCACCCGGACCGCGGAGCGGCTGCCACCTCCCCCATCGGTGTGGACTGTGGTCGTACCGAAGTCGAACGCTCCATCTGTGAAGCTCTGTTGGGGGGAGATGATGAGCATAAGCGCACCAACGGCTTATATGGTCCGGAGATTCGCCTTCCGTATGTGAGGGTTGAGGCGTTGACCGTTCCTTGGTGAACCGCCGGTCCGCGCCCTACGTGAGAGACCGCCCCGCACACGTGGGAGGCGGTCGTGCCGGACCCGGGCCGGAGTCACGTCCGGCCGGCGCTCCGTCAAATGCCGTAGCGGGCGCGGTACTTGGGCTAGACCGACGCTTCGCCCGGGTAGCGCACGCCGATGCGCTCCCGGATCGTGTCGAGCGTCCGCATCACGGCGAGGGTGCCGTCGAGCGGGACGAGCGGGGACTCGGTCTCGCCGGCGCGCAGGGCGCGCATCACCTCGGCGGCCTCGTGCTTGAGGCTGTTGCGGGGACCGGCGGCGGGGTCGGCGCGGAAGGTCTCCGGCTCGCGGCCGTCGCGGTGCAGGACGAAGTGGTCCGGGAAGAAGAAGCCGCCCGGGACGTCGATGCGGCCCGCGGAGCCGGTGACCGAGGCGGCCACGGGGGTGCCACCGTTGATGGAGCAGTGCACCGAAGCCAGAGCGCCGCTCTCGAACGAGAGCACCGCACCCGTCTGGAGATCGACGCCCTCGTCGGAGAGCACCGCTCTCGCGACGATGTCCGACGGCTCCCCGAGCAGCAGCTGCGCGAACGACACCGGATAGACGCCGAGGTCGAGCAGCGCACCCCCGCCCTGCGCGGGGTCCCGCAGCCGGTGCGAGGGCGGGAACGGCCCGGCCAGCCCGAAGTCGGCCTGCACCGTGCGCACTTCACCGATCACCCCGTCGTCGACCAGTTCCTTCAGCCGTACGACCAGCGGATTGCAGTACATCCACATGGCCTCCATCAGGAAGCGGTCGTGCTCACGGGCCAGCGCGACCAGCTCGCCGGCCTCCCGCGCGTTCAGCGTGAACGCCTTCTCGCACAGCACATGGCGCCCCGCCTCCAGACACATCCCGGCCGCCACCCGGTGCGCCGAGTGCGGAGTGGCGACGTACACGACGTCGACGTCCCCGTCCGCGGCGAGCGAGGCCCAGTCCCCGTAGGCCCGCGGGATCCCGAACCGCTCCGCGAACGCCTTGGCCGAGGAGTCCGAGCGCGAGGCGACCGCCACCACCTCGGCGTCCGGCATGTCCACCAGGTCCGCCGTGAAGGCCGCGGCGATCCCGCCGGTCGCCAGAATCCCCCACCGCACGCGCTCACGCTCGCCCGTCATGCCCGCCCCTTGATCCGTGACTCCGAACCCGCCGTCCGAACTGAGAGCATAGGGGGCCGCAGCATCCGGAGAGGGGGGCACATGCCCGAGCGTGGCCGCACCGCGCGGGACCAGGAAGACCCGCGAGGGCACATACCGCAGGCACCCGCCACGGGCACCGCACCCGCGGTCGCCGGGGCGACCCGGCCTGCCGCCGGCACCGGGGCCGCCGCACCGCGACCGCCCGCCGGACCCGGCGCACCGGGCCGCACCGGACTCCTCGTCACCCTCGTCCTCGGCGGGCTCACCGCCACACCCCCGCTCGCGATGGACATGTACCTCCCCTCGCTCCCGGAGGTCACCCGCTCCCTGCACGCCCCCGCCTCCACCGTCCAGCTCACGCTCACCGCGTGCCTGGCCGGCATGGCGCTCGGGCAGCTCGTCGTCGGGCCCATGAGCGACCGGTTCGGCCGCCGCAGGCCGCTGCTCGCCGGCCTCGTCCTCTACGTCCTCGCCACCGCCCTGTGCGCCCTCGCGCCCGGCGTCGGGATCCTGGTCGCCCTGCGCCTCCTCCAGGGGCTCGCGGGCGCGGCCGGGATAGTGATCGCCCGCGCCGTCGTCCGCGACCTGTACGACGGCGTGGCGATGGCCCGCTTCTTCTCCACCCTCATGCTGATCTCCGGCGTCGCCCCGGTCGTCGCGCCCCTCATCGGCGGACAGATCCTGCGCTTCACCGACTGGCGGGGCGTGTTCGTGGTCCTCACCGTGGTCGGTGTCGCGCTGACGGCCCTCGTCTGGACGAAGCTGCCCGAGACCCTCGCGCCCGCGGACCGGCACGCCGGCGGTGCCGGCGAGGCCCTTGGCGCGATGCGACGGCTGCTGGCCGACCGCGTCTTCGCCGGGTACACGCTCGCCGGCGGCTTCACCTTCGCCGCCCTCTTCGCCTACATCTCGGCGTCCCCGTTCGTCGTCCAGGACCTCTACGGGGCCTCGCCGCAGACCTTCAGCCTGCTCTTCGGCGCCAACTCCGTCGGCCTCGTGGTCGCCGGGCAGGTCAACGGCAAGCTGCTCGTCGGCCGGGTCGCCCTGGAGAAGGTCCTCGCCACCGGCCTCGCCCTGGTCGTCCTCGCCGCGACCGCGCTCCTCCTCATGGCCACCGGCGCCCTAGGCCCGGTCGGGCTCGCCCCCGTCGCCGCCGCGCTGTTCGTGCTGATGTCCGCCATGGGCCTGACCCTGCCCAACACCCAGGCCCTCGCCCTCATGCGGGTGCGGAACACGGCCGGTTCCGCCTCCGCGCTGCTCGGCACCTCCTCCTTCCTCATCGGCGCTGTGGCCTCACCGCTCGTCGGCGTCGCCGGGGAGCACACCGCCGTCCCGATGGCCGTTGTCCAGCTGGTGGCCGCGCTGGTCGCCGTCGCCTGCTTCGTGGGACTGTGCCGTCCCCGGCGGACGGGACGCACTGCGAACGGAATAGGGGCGGAGCACTGAGCGCACCACGACTGCGGACCGGCTCGCCGGAACGGGCCGGACTCGACTCCGGTGAACTGAGGCGGCTGGTCCACGAGGTCCGCGCCCTCACCCGCGGGGACGACCCGTGGGCGGCTGGCGTCGTGGTGGTCGCGGGGCGCGGCCCGGTCATCGCCGTGGAGGAGGCGGCGGGATGGGCCGTGCGCTACTCCGCCCACGACGCCGAGAAGGACACCGGGATCGAGCTGCCGCCGGCGGCGCGGGTGCCGATGACCGTGCACACGCCCTTCGACCTCGCCTCCCTCACCAAGTTGTTCACGGCGGTCGCCGCGGTGCAGCAGCTGGAGCGCGGCACGCTGGGCATCGAGGCGCGCGTCGGCGCGTACCTGCCGGAGTTCCGCGCGGCCCGCGAGCACGGCGTCACCGTACGGCAGCTGCTCACCCACACCTCCGGGCTGCGCCCCGAACTCCCGCTGTACGACTGCCCGGACGACCGGGCCCGGTTCGCCATGCTGCGGGCGGAGGCCCCCTCGTCGCCGCCGGGCGAGTACCGCTACTCGGACGTCAACCTGCTCCTCCTGCAGTACGTGCTGGAACGCGTCACCGGCAGGGGGCTCGACGTCCTCGTCCGCGAGGGCATCACCCGACCCCTCGGGATGCACGCCACCGGTTTCGGGCCCTGCCCCGGTGCGGCGGCCACCGAGGACCAGCGGCGGCCGTGGGCCAAGGCGGACCGGGGCATGCTGCGGGGCGTCGTGCACGACGAGAACGCCTGGGCGCTCGGCGGGGTGGCCGGTCACGCCGGGCTGTTCTCCACCGCACGCGACCTGGCCGTCTTCTGCCGGACCCTGCTCGCGGGCGGCTCGTACGGGCCCGCCCGCATCCTCGGGCCCGACTTCGTCGAACTCCTCCTCACCCCGCCCGGCCTCGGGTTCGCCCTCGACCAGCCGTGGTTCATGGGCACCCTCGCGGGCCACGGCGCGGCCGGGCACACCGGGTTCACCGGCACCTCCCTGGTCCTCGACCCGGCGACGGACACGTTCCTGGTCCTGCTCGCCAACACGGTCCACCCCCGGCGCCGCCCGGCAGACAACGCGCCCCGGGCCGCGGCGGCCACACGGCTGCGGCGTGCGGTGCGCGGCACCTGAGGCGGGCGCCCGGCAGGTGCGGGGCCCGCGTGCCCGCCGAGCGGTCGTCCGGCCGGTACGGGGCTCGCGTGTCGCCGGGCGGTCGTCCGGCCGGTACGGGGGCGGTGCGGCACCTGAGAGAATCGGGCCGTGAACGCCCCCGTATCCCCCGCCGACACCCTGCGCGGAGCCCTCGCCGGACTGCTCGACGGCCTGCCGCCCAAGGCCGCCGCGCAGGCGGTCGAGCGGCTGATCGTGAACTACCGGGGGACCACCCCGACCCACACCCCGGTCCTGCGGGACCGCTCCGACGTGGCCGCCTACGCCGCGTACCGGATGCCCGCGACCTTCGAGGCGGTGTGCGCGGCGCTGGAGGCGTTCGCGGACGCGGTGCCCGGCTGGGTGCCGGGGAGCCACGTGGACGTCGGCGGCGGCACCGGCGCGGCCACCTGGGCGGTCAACGCGACCTGGGAGGGTGCCCGCCCGGTGACCGTGCTCGACTGGGCCGAGCCGGCCCTCGCGCTCGGCCGGGAGATCGCCGCCGCCAACCCGGACCTGCGCGACGCCACGTGGCAGCGCTCTCGTATCGGAGCGGCGCTCACCATCGAGAGCACTGATCTCGTCACGGTCTCCTACGTCCTCGGCGAGCTCACCGAGGAGGACCGCGGCTCGGTCGTGGACGCCGCCGCGAGCGCCGCCCCCGCCGTCGTGATCATCGAGCCCGGCACCCCCGACGGCTACGCCCGGGTGCTGGCCGCGCGCGAGCGTCTGATCGGCGCCGGCTTCCACGTCGCCGCGCCCTGCCCGCACAGCGCCGCCTGCCCGATCGTCCCCGGCCAGGACTGGTGCCACTTCTCGGCCCGGGTCGCCCGCTCCTCCCTGCACCGCCAGGTCAAGGGCGGCTCGCTGCCCTACGAGGACGAGAAGTTCAGCTATGTCGCCGCCACCCGCTTCCCGCCCGCACCGGCGTCCTCGCGGGTCGTGCGCAGGCCGCAGATCCGCAAGGGACAGGTGCTGCTCGACCTGTGCGGGGCGGACGAGGCGCTGCGCCGGGAGACGGTGACCAAGCGCCTCGGGCCGCTGTACAAGGCGGCCCGCGACGCGGAGTGGGGCGACGCCTGGCCGCCGCCCGGGGACGCCTCCTGAATCAGGGCCGCAGCTCCTGGGTGCAGCACTTCACGCTGCCGCCGCCCTTGAGGAGTTCGCCGAGGTCGACGCCGACGGGGACGAAGCCGCGTTCCCGCAGCGGTTCGAACAGGCCCGCCGCCTCCTGCGGCAGCAGCACGTGCAGACCGTCCGAGACGGCGTTGAGGCCGAGCGCGGCGGCGTCCTCCTCCGTGGCGGTCAGCGCGCCGGGGAACAGCCGGCGCAGGACCTCGCGGCTGCCGGGGGAGAACGCGGGCGGGTAGTACATGACGTCGTCCGTGCCGTCGTCGAGGACGGCGAGGGCGGTGTCCAGGTGGTAGTAGCGCGGGTCGACCAGGTCGAGGCCGATCACCGGGCGGCCGAAGAACTCCTGCGCCTCCCCGTGCGACAGCGGGCTCGCCCGGAAGCCCCGGCCCGCCAGCAGGTAGGACCCCGTGACGACGAAGTCGCCCTCTCCCTCGTTGACGTGCTCCGGCTCGCGGACGGCACCGAACCCGCGGGCGCGGAACCACTCCAGATGCGCCTCCGCCTCCGCCTCGCGCTGCGGGTACGCGAACCGGGCGCCCAGCACCCTGCCGTCCACGACCGTCGCGCCGTTCGCCGCGAACACCATGTCCGGCAGGCCCGGACGGGGAGCGAGCTCCTCGACCGTGTGCCCGAGGGAGCGGTAGCGGTCCCGCAGGTCCTCCCACTGGGCCAAGGCGAGCGGCACGTCCACCGGCTTGGCGGGGTTCATCCACGGATTGATCGCGTACGTGACGCCGAAGTGCACCGGGGGGCACATGAGGTAGCGCCGGGGCGTGGCGCGGCGGACAGGGTGCAAGGAAGGCTCCTTACGCGACCGCAGGGGCAGTTGTTGCTCATGGTGCGACGCGTCCGGCCTCCGTCCCGGCTGCGGCGCGCGGTCGTGTTCCCGTACGACGTGATCCCGCACTCCTCGGACACCCGTGAAATCGCCTCAAATCATGCAATAACACCTGATCGGGGCCTGGTGGGCGCATCGTCCCACCTACCCCGGTTCCCGGCTCCGGCCACCCGGAGCGCAGGATGGTGGGACGATGGGGCGAGGACGAATCGCACTACGGCGAGGCGAGGGGATAGATGAGCGCAGAGTTCGGTCGCCGCTCCGGCACGCGGGGCAGGATCTCGACGTGGCTGCGCGGACGCCGGCCCAAAGCCCCGGCGGAGACCTCCCCCGGCGGCCGTGAGGACCTGCTGCTCGCCGTCGCCGCCGCGGGGCTGCCGCTCGCGCAGGCCGCGTACCCCGTCGGCTACCGCTGTTCCTGCGACCGCGTCGGCTGTCCCACCCCCGCCCGCCACCCGGTCTCCTTCGCCTGGCAGACCCAGTCGACGACCGACCGCGCCCAGATCGAGCGCTGGGCCCGGCACCAGCCGAAGGCGAACTTCATCACCGCGACCGGCATGGTGCACGACGTCCTGGACGTGCCGCTTGAGGCCGGACGCGAGGCGCTGGAGCGCCTGCTCGCCTCCGGTATCGAGGTCGGACCCGTCGCGGAGACCGGCGACGGACGCATGCTCTTCTTCACCCTCACCCGCGGCACGCCCGAGGACGAGGACGAGTGGTGGCCCTGCGAGCTGGACTGCCACCCCGAGACGATGGACGAACACCCGGGCTTCCGCTGGCACTGCCGCGGCTCGTACGTCCTGGTGCCGCCCGCCCAGCTGCCCGGCGGTCTGAGCGTCGACTGGGTGCGCGGCCCCGAGCACCCGCTGCCGGAACCGCTCACGCTCCTGGAGACCCTGACCGACGCGTGTGCCCGCTACGCCGGGGAGAACGGCGCGGACCAGCTCGCCGCCTGGCCCCACCGGGGCTGAGCCCGGGCTACCCGCCCTTGGCGCCGGTCAGCCCCTCGACCCGTCCGAGGACCGAGACCCGGCCCGCGCCCGAGCCCTTCGGCGGGTCCAGGGCGACCTGGTTGGAGACGAACTCCAGGGTCAGCGACTGGTTGATCTCGCCGGTCGTCAGCGCCTGCACGTCCGCGCCGGGGGAGGGGATCTCGGTGCCCGCGGCGGCGGTCTCCTTCTCGAAGCGGTGCGTGGCGAAGAACACCAGCGCCCCGCCGTCCGCGGTGCGCAGCCCCACCGGCGCGTAGCCGCCCGAGGTCAGCGGCTCGTCGATGTACTGCCGGGCGAGGCCGGGCCGGCTGGCGTACTTCTCGCGCTGGGCCCGCCACTGCGAGGTGTGGACACCCGCGGCGAAGGCGTCGCCGCCGGAGCGGAGATAGTCCGCGTACGACCGGCCGAGCCGGCGGGGTTCGATGGCGAGGGCCGGGTCGTCGGCCGCGACGGGCTGCGCCCAGCCGCCCGAGTCGGTCGCGAACTTCGGTACGTCACCGGCGCCGAGGACCGTCAGATACGACGCCTGCCACGGCTCACGGGCGTTGTCGCGGGTGAAGACGAGCAGCCAGCGGCTCCCCGGAACGCCCTTGTTGGCGGTCGCGTCCGCCACGAACCAGCGCGGCCAGCCCGCCTTCGCGGGGATCGAGAACCGGGCGTCGTCGAACGTCAGCGCCGAGTGCGCGGGATTGCCGCCCGGGCTGCCGAGGTGGCCGGCCTTCAGCCGGGCGCCGTCGATGGCGGCGAGCGGACCGCTGACCCGGTCCGCGTCCTTCGAACGGTCGTACGTCGCGTCCGCCTTGTTGTAGGCGGCGGAGAAGTCGGCCAGCGCGCGGGCGGCGTCGGCGCGGGTCGTGGTGGGGACGACCTCGCGCTCGCCGTGCACCACCACGCAGCCGCTCGCCGCCCACAGCGTGGTCACCGTCGTCGCCGCCAGGGCGAGACGGCCGAGACTACGAGGCCTTCGAGGGCTGCGATCCGTGTGATCCCTGCGGTCCCTGCGCATCAGGTGCCTTCACCTTCTTCTTCCCGGAGGCGAACCCTACCGGGGCGAGGAAGATCGTGAGCGTCGGGACCAAGTACAGGGCCCACACCGTGACCTGAAGGACGGTCGGGTCGGGCTGGAAGTTGAAGACGCCCTTCAGCAGGGTGCCGTACCAGCTCGTCGGGTCGATCGTGCTGCTGATGTCGAAGGCCAGGTGCGTCAGGCCCGGGATGAAGTCGGCCTCCTGGAGGTCGTGGACGCCGTACGCGAGCACGCCCGCGGCGACGACGACCAGCATGCCGCCGGTCCAGGTGAAGAACTTGGCGAGGTTGATCCTCAGTGCGCCCCGGTAGAACAGCCAGCCGAGCAGGACCGCGGTGGCCAGGCCCAGGGCCACGCCGATCAGCGGGCGGGGGGTGCCGTCGCTGGCCGCGTGCACCGAGGCCCACACGAACAGGGCCGTCTCCAGGCCCTCCCGGCCGACCGCCAGGAACGCGGTCGCGACCAGCGCGCCCGTGCCCATGGCGAGCGCCGCGTCCAGCTTGCCGTGCAGTTCGGACTTCAGGTGCCGGGCGGTGCGCCGCATCCAGAAGACCATCCACGTCACCAGGCCCACGGCGAGGATCGACAGCGAACCGCCGAGCGCCTCCTGGGCCTGGAACGTCATCTCCTGGGAGCCGAATTCGAGGGCGCAGCCGAAACCGAGCGCCACGGTGATCGCGACCGCGATGCCCGCCCAGATCGGCTTCAGGGCGTCCCTGCGCTCCGTCTTCACCAGGTAGGCGATGAGGATGCAGACGACGAGGCTGGCCTCCAGGCCCTCGCGGAGTCCGATCAGATAGTTGCTGAACACGGCTACGCCTCCTTGGAGAACAGCGTCCGGCCCCACCAGTCGTCCTTGTCCCGGACGCCGGGCGGGACGGCGAAGACAGCCGAACTCACGTGCTGGATGTACTCGTTGAGCGCGTCGGACGCCGACAGCTTGCGCTGGAGCGGGATGAACCCGTGGCGCACGTCACGCATGTAGGCCAGGAAGAACAGGCCGGCTTCGAGGCGGCCGAGACCGTCGGTGCCGTCGGTGAAGGAGTAGCCCCGGCGCAGGATCGTGATCCCGCCGTTGGAGTCGGGGTGCGCGAGCCGGACGTGCGCGTCGGGCTTCATCGCCTTCAGGAACGGCTTGTCGTGCTCCTTGGCCTTGCCCACGGGGGCGCCCTCGCCCTTGTCGCGGCCGAAGACGTCCTCCTGCTCCTGGAGCGAGGTGCGGTCCCAGGTCTCGATGTTCATCCGGATGCGCCGGGCGACGAGGTAGGAACCGCCGGTCATCCAGGCGGCGCCGGCGTCGTTGTCCTTCTTGTCGGCCCACACGAACTTGTCCAGGCGCGCGGTCTCGGTGCCCGCGATGTTGCGGGTGCCGTCCTTGAAGCCCATCAGATTGCGCGGGGTCTGCGCGTCGGGGGTCGTCGAGGACGTCTTGCCGAAGCCGAGCTGCGACCAGCGGATGGCGACCTTGCCGAAGCCGATGCGGGCCAGGTTGCGGATCGCGTGCACGGCCACCTGCGGGTCGTCCGCGCAGGCCTGGATGCACAGGTCGCCGTCGCTGCGGGCCTTGTCCAGGTTGTCGCCGGGGAACGGCGGGAGGTCGACCAGCGCCTCGGGGCGCCGGTCCGCCAGGCCGAACTTCGCGAACAGCGACGGACCGAAGCCGATCGTCAGCGTCAGCCGGGACGGCTTGAGGCCGAGCGCCTCGCCGGTGTCGTCCGGCGGCGCCTCGGCCAGACCGCCGTACGCGCCCTCGCCGACCGTGTGCCCGGCGGTCATCCGGGCGGCCGCCTGCGTCCAGTCCTTGAGGAGCTGGACGAACTCGGCGCGGTCGTCGGTCTTCACGTCGAACGCGGCGAAGTGCAGCCGGTCCTGCACGGCCGTGGCGATGCCGGCCTGGTGCGGTCCGTGGAAGGGCACGGCGGCACCGGTGTCGGCGCCGACCGGGTCGACGTCGTTGCCGGCGCGGGTCATCGCGACGGCACCGCCGGCCGCGGCGGCACCGAGCGCGAGCCCGGCACCGCCCCAGCCGATCAGGGAACGCCGGCTCGGCGCGGAGCCGGCCCGGGTGCCCCCGGCGGTGTCGGCGCCGTTCGCGCCCTGCGGGCTGTCCGGGGTGTCCGTCATGGCGTTGCTCCTACTTCACGACGGCGGCGGCGAGGTGGGACAGGGGCTCGGCGAGCGCGTTGACCGCGTCCGAGAGCTCCTTGCGGTCGGCCTTGCCGACGGTGTCGTACGAGACGAAGCCGTCCGAGGTCTTGTCCGTCCGGTACTTGTCGAGCAGCTTGTCGAGCGCGGCGAACTGCTTGTCGAGCTCGGTCGTCAGCGCCGCGTCGTTCTCCGAGGCGACCGGCTTGAGCAGCTCGTACGCCTTCTGCGCGCCGTCGACGTTGCCCTTGAAGTCGCTGAGGTCGGTGTGCGAGTAGCGGTCCTCCTCGCCGGTGACCTTGCCGGTGGCGACCTCGTCCAGCAGTTCCTTGGCGCCGTTGGCCATGGAGGTCGGGGTGATCTCGGCCTTGCCGACGCGCTTCTGCCAGTCGGTCAGGTCCGTGACGAGCTGGCCGGCGAGGGCCTTCTGCTCGTCACCGATCTTCTTGTCCTGCCAGAGGGCCTTCTCCAGCGCGTGCCAGCCGGTCCACTTCTGGCCCTTCTCCAGGTCGTTGACGCGCGTGTCCGTCTTGGGGTCGATGTCCCCGAACGACTCGGCGATCGGCTCGGTGCTCTCCCAGCCGACGCGGGAGGGGGCGTAGGCCTTCTTGGCGGCCTCCAGGTCACCGGCCTTGATGGCGTCGGCGAACGTCTTCACCCGCGGGATCGTGGCGTCGGCCTCCGACTGCGCCCAGGCGCGGTAGTCGGCGACGGCCTTGTCCAGCCGCGGGTCGCGCTTGGCCACCTTGCCGCCGGTCACGGTGAGCTTCTGGCGGACGCCGCGGCCCTTCATGCCCGGGCGGCAGGCGATCTCGTACGCACCGGCCTTCACCTCGGCGGTCAGCGTGTACTTGGTGCCGGGGCCGATGTTCTCCTTCTCGGAGACGATGCGGTCGTCGGGGAAGAGGATCTCGACCTCGGTGGCCTGGGACCCCTTGTTCTCGATCTTCAGGGTGACCTGGCCGGCCGGCACGGTCTTGGAGGACGTCTCGCACTTCGCGTCGGCGGCCGTCACCTGGATGGCGTCGCCGTTCTTCGCGTCGCTCTTCTGGGTGCAGCCCGTGACGGCGGCCAGAGCGGCCGCGGTGGCGGCAGCGGTGACTACGGACAGTCGGACGGCTCGCATGCAGGCTCCAAGAGAAGTCGGACTAGCCGCACGGCTGGGTCCGTTCGGCATGGTGAGGCTGGCCTAACTTATCTGAGGCTTGCCTCACTGATACCCACCCATGCGGTGATTCACCTCTCACAGATGCCGTACAGGAACGGCTTGATCACGATGACTCAAAACGGACCCCATGGGAAAGTAAAGGGAGGGTCAAGGAGTGAGGTCCCGGGCCGGGACGCGGCCGCCGGTCCTGACGTGTTCCGGACCGGACCGGGTCACTCCGGTCGTGCAGGTCACCGATCGGGCGGATGAATGTTTGAATGCCGGAGTGACTGACTACGACGTGCTGCGGGTCTTCTGCGGACCAGGCGGCGGGTACGGCAATGAACTCGGTGTCGTGCGCGAGGGTTCGGTGATGCCGGACCCCGCGGACCGCCAGGAGTTCGCCGCCAAACTCGGCTTCAGCGAGACCGTGTTCGTCGACGACCCCGAGCGCGGGGTCATCGACATCTACACCCCCTCGCTGCGGCTGCCGTTCGCGGGGCATCCGTGCGTCGGGGTCGGCTGGCTGCTCGACGTGCCCGAACTGGTCACGCCCGCCGGGGTGGTGGGGGTCCGGCTGGACGGCGAGTTCAGCTGGATCGAGGCGCGAGCCGAATGGGCACCGCCGAGGACGCTGCGGCGGCACGGCACCGCGGCCGAGGTCGACGCGCTGGCCGTGCCGCCGTCGGGGGAGTGGATCTACGCCTGGGCCTGGGAGGACGAGGCCGCCGGCCGGGTACGGGCCCGCGCCTTCCCCGGCCGCAACGACGGCATCGAGGAGGACGAGGCCACCGGGGCGGCGGCACTGCTGCTGACCCAGCAGCTCGGCCGCGCCCTCAACATCACCCAGGGCGTCGGTTCCCAGATCCTCACCGCACCCCAGCCCGGCGACTGGGTCGAAATGGGCGGCCGAGTCCGCCTGGAACGCTGAGGCACGGGCTCGTCAGAGCCGGTGCCTTGGAACCCGGGCCCGTGCAGGCGCCCGTCGGGGGCGGTGCCCTGGAACCCGGCCCGTGCAGGCGCCCGTCAGGGGCGGTGCCTTGGAACCGGGGGTCGTGCAGGCGCCCGTCAGGGGTGCGGGGAACTGCGCGACCAGCCCCCACCGGCCCGCGGACGAGCGCATCGGGGACGCCCCCCCGGACCCGACGGGGGGCCGGGGGCGGCGCCCCGAGGTCGAACCCGCGCCGGGGGCGCCCCTTCACGCCGTGAGGGGGAACTCCTCGGCGAGGCCCCGGAACACCCCGGTGTTCAGGGCGAAAGCCCGCCTGCACTCCGCCACGATCCGCTGCTTCTCCAGATCGTCGGCCCGCACCCCGTCCAGCAGCTCGCGGTAACTCCGCTTGAACGCGGCAGGGTTGGCGATGCCCTCGAAGACGTAGAAGCGGACCCCGTCGCCCTTGCGGCTGAACCCCCAGGTCCGCTCCGCCCGGCCGCGGATGATCTGGCCCCCGGAGAGGTCCCCGAGATAGCGCGTGTAGTGGTGGGCCACATAGCCCCCGGGCCAGGTACGGGCGCACTCCGTGACCCGGTCCGCGTACGCGCGGGTCGCGGGCAGCGCGGTCAGCGACTCCCGCCAGTGGGGGCCGCGAAGATGCGCGAGGTCCCGCTCCAGCGCCGCGCGGCGCAGCAGCTCGGGCCGCAGGAAGGGCCCGGCCACCGGATCGGCGGCCAGCGCCCCGGTCTCCGCCTCCAGTGCCTCGTACACGAACCACAGCTGCTCGGTGTAGCGCGCGTACGCCTCGACCCCGAGCCGGCCGCCGAGCAGGTCGCCCATGAACGTCGAGTTCTCCGCCTCGGTGTGCTGTTCGTGCGAGGCGGTGCGGATGAGCGTCGAGAAGGGGACGGCCGCCGGGTCCGTGGGGTCCGGCGTGCTCGTGGTGTCCGGCGTGTCCGACGCGTTCATGGGGCCTCCGGGGCCGAGAGGAGCGGCGCGAGCCGTTGCGGGATCGGTCAGATCTTCTATGGTTAGGCTTACCTAAGTCAATAACCTTCCCGACGCTCTGTCGGTAAAACCGTACCCCGATCACGGGCCGCGCCCACAGGAAAGAACCCGCCCTGTGGACAGGACGGGTTCAAGGGGGTCCGGAGACTTCCGGGCGCTACGGCAGGGTGAGGATCTCCGCGCCGCCGCCGGTGACGACCAGGGTGTGCTCGAACTGGGCCGTGCGCTTGCGGTCCTTCGTCACGACCGTCCAGCCGTCGTCCCACATGTCGTAGTCGTGCGTGCCGAGCGTGAGCATCGGCTCGATGGTGAAGGTCATCCCGGGCTGCATGACGGTGGTCGCGTGCGGGTTGTCGTAGTGCGGGACGATCAGCCCGGAGTGGAACGAGGAGTTGATCCCGTGCCCGGTGAAGTCACGCACGACCCCGTACCCGAAGCGCTTCGCGTACGACTCGATGACCCGCCCGATGATGTTGATCTGGCGCCCCGGCCTGACCGCCTTGATCGCGCGGTCGAGCGCCTCCCGGGTCCGCTCCACCAGGAGCCTCGACTCCTCGTCGACGTCACCGACCAGGTAGGTCGCGTTGTTGTCGCCGTGCACCCCGCCGATGTACGCCGTCACGTCGAGGTTCACGATGTCGCCGTCGCGCAGCACCGTGGAGTCCGGGATGCCGTGGCAGATGACCTCGTTGACCGAGGTGCACAGCGACTTGGGGAAACCGCGGTAGCCGAGGGTCGACGGGTAGGCGCCGTGGTCGCACATGTACGCGTGCGCCACCCGGTCCAGCTCGTCGGTCGTCACGCCCGGCGCGATGAGTTTCGCGGCCTCGGCCATCGCCTGCGCGGCGATCCGGCCGGCGACGCGCATCGCCTCGACCGTCTCGGGTGTCTGCACCTCCGGTCCGGTGTACGGCGTGGGAGCGGGCTTTCCCACGTACTCGGGGCGCCTGATGTTTCCCGGCACGGGGCGGGTGGGAGAGAGCTCCCCTGGTACGAGCAGCGACTGGCCAGACATGCAGCGAGTCTAACCAGCGGGCATGGGGGAACATGTCTCTGGCGAAAGGAGCTGGTGATGGCCCTGTTCAAGAAGAGGACGGTCGGCAAGCCCGGCGAGTGGTACTACTGCCTGGAGCACAAGAAGGTCGAGGAGGGCCCCGACTGCCCGGGCAAGGACCGCTTCGGCCCGTACGCCACCCGTGAGGAGGCCACCCGCGCGATGGACCTCGCGCGGGAGCGGAACCTCGAATGGGAGACGGACCCGAAGTGGCACGACGCGTCGGGCAAGGAGCCGGGCGCCGAGGACGACTGAGGCACCGGCCCCGGCGCCACCTGAACCGGAACTAGAACCGGAACGGGAACCCGAACCGGAGCGGCCCGAGGTCACCGGTGCGGCGGATGCCCGCTACCACCGGTACGACGGCGGGGCCGTCAGCTGGTCCGCGAGGCGGGAGAGACGGTCGCGGAAGCGGTGACGGCCTCGGGGCGAGGGCAGCGCGTTCTCCCCGGCCGCCGCGCTGACCAGATGCTGCACGGTGTCCAGGTCGAGCTCGGGGTCCGGCGGCACCGCGAGCGACTCGTGCGCCAGCGCCGGCAGCTCGCCCTCCCCGCGGGACAGGGCCATGACCGTCGCCCCCGCCCGCCGGGCGTCGTGCACCCGCTCCAGCAGCGCGCCCCCGGGCGCCTCCGGCGCGACCACGAGCAGGGTCTCCCCGCGCCTGGCCGCCTCGATCCGGCCGAGGCCCACCGCCAGGTGAACCGGATCGGACTCCCGCGCCCCGTGCCGCACCAGCGTCGGCGCCAGTTCCGGCGTCCCCGACCAGGCCGCCTCGTCCACCAGGTGCGCCGCCAGGTGCCAGGGTTCGTACGCCTCGGAACCGACCAGCAGCAACCCGCCCCCGTGCGCCACCACGGACCCCCGCAGGGTTCCCCCGAACCGCCGTGTCGCACCCAGCCATTCGGTCCCGGCAAGCACCTCGCGCAGCAATGCGACCCGTACGGCATCCATTGCTGCATCCTGCCGCAACGCGCCACTCGTGACCCGGAGTTCACCACGAATTCGCCCAAGTTGGGCAGAAGTCCGCACCGACGACCCACCAGCGACCGCAGCAGGGAGCCGGCCATGACACAGCCGAGCGCAGCGACCGGGACCGACGGGACGACAGGCACCGGGGCGGGCGCGGACCCCGGGGTGAGCGTGCCCTTCCGGGCCGGGCGCGAGGGCTACGCCAGCTTCCGGATCCCCGCCGTCGTCGCCACCCGCACCGGAACCCTGCTGGCCTTCTGCGAGGGCCGCGTCGGCTCCGCCCAGGACCACGGGAACATCGACATCGTGCTCAAACGGTCCCTGGACGGCGGCCGGACCTGGGGCCCCCTCCAGGTCGCCGCGAACAACGGCACCGACCTCGCGGGCAACCCCGCGCCCGTCGTCCTCGACACCGGACGCGTCCTGCTCGTCCACGTCCGCAGCGCCGCGAGCGCCTCCGAGGACGCCCTGCTGCGCGGCAGGGTGAAGGCCGCCGACGGGCGGCGCGTCTGGGTGCAGCACAGCGACGACGACGGTCGCACCTGGTCGGCGCCCAAGGAGATCACCGCGCAGGTGAAGAAGCCCGGCTGGCGGTGGTACGCCACCACACCCGGGCACGCCCTCCAGCTCGGCTCCGGCCGGGTGGTCGTCCCCGGCAACCACACCGTGGCGCCCACCGGCACCGACAACGGCACCGAGGCCAAGTACAACAGCGGACACTGTCTGCTCAGCGACGACCGCGGGTCCACCTGGTACCTCGGCTACATCGACGAGAACACCAACGGATACATCAACGCCAACGAGACCACCGCCGCCGAACTCCCCGACGGCCGCGTCTACTTCAACACCCGCAACGACTCCCCGTCGCCCGGCAACCGCGCCGACGCCCACTCCCTCGACGGCGGCAGAACCCTGGCCAAGCCCTTCCGTCCGCAGGCCGGCCTGGTCACCCCGGTCGTCCAGGGCAGCCTGCTCCAGCTCCGCGACCCCGACCTGCTCCTGTTCTCGGGGCCCGCCGACCCGGACTTCCGCGCCCTGATGACGGTCCGCGCCTCGGCCGACGGCGGCACCACCTGGCGCTCCGCGCACACCGTGGACGGGCTGCCCGCCGCGTACTCCGACCTGGTCCGCGTCGACACCGGCACGGTCGGACTCCTCTACGAGACGGGCGACTTCGGCGCGTACGAGACGATCACCTTCCGGCGCCTGCCGGTGACCGCCTTCGGGTGACCGCGCTCACCCCCGGGACTCCGCCGTCCCGGGCGCCCCGGCGGGACCCGCGCACGTAAAGTCGGCCCATGACCTCTACTGACAGTGCACAGAAGGCCCCCGCCAAGGACCCCTGGGACCTGCCCGACGTGTCCGGACTCGTCGTCGGCGTGCTCGGCGGCACCGGTCCGCAGGGCAAGGGACTCGCCTACCGTCTCGCCAAGGCGGGCCAGAAGGTGATCATCGGCTCGCGCGCCGCCGACCGCGCGCAGGCCGCCGCCGAGGAGCTCGGCAACGGGGTGGAGGGCGCCGACAACGCGGAGACCGCGCGGCGCAGCGACATCGTGATCGTCGCCGTGCCCTGGGAGGGCCACGGCAAGACCCTCGAATCGCTGCGCGAGGAACTGGCCGGGAAGCTCGTCGTCGACTGCGTCAACCCGCTCGGCTTCGACAAGCAGGGCGCCTACGCGCTGAAGCCGGAGGAGGGCAGTGCCGCCGAGCAGGCCGCCGCCCTGCTGCCCGGCTCCCGGGTCACCGCGGCCTTCCACCACCTGTCCGCCGTGCTCCTCGCCGACCCGGAGATCGAGGAGATCGACACCGACGTGATGGTCCTCGGCGAGGAGCGGGCCGACGTCGAGATCGTCCAGGCACTCGCGGGCCGCATCCCCGGCATGCGGGGCGTCTTCTCCGGCCGGCTGCGCAACGCCCACCAGGTCGAGGCGCTGGTCGCCAACCTGATCTCGGTGAACCGCCGCTACAAGGCACACGCGGGCCTCAGGGTGACGGACGTCTAGGCCGCGCACGGCGCGCACGGGCCACCGGCGGCGGACGTCCCGGCCGCGCGGGGCGCACACGGGCCGCGGGTGACGGATGTCCCGGCCGCGCGGGGCGCACACGGGCCGCGGGTGACGGACGTCCGGGCCGCGTGGGGGACACTGGTGCCAAGCAGTGTCCCCCCGACAGGAGCCGACCCCATGCCCCGCCTCGCTCTCTACGCCCTCGCCGTCTGTGTGCTGTCCGTGGCCGCGGCCGTCGTCTCGTTCGTCCAGGGCAGCTGGCTGGGCATCGTCTGGGTGCTGCTGGCGGGCCTGTCGTCCAACATGACCTGGTACTACGCGCGGCGCGGCCGGGCCTGACCGTCGGCCGGCCCCCGGCCGGTCAGGACCGCACGCAGATGTCGCTGTTCGCCTCCCAGAAGCGGTAGAGCCACTGTCCGCAGTCGGTGTCACGGCCGTCGATGCCGAGGCCGCCCAGCAGCGTGTCGATCAGGTGGAAGAACTCCTGGTTCACCGACGGGATCCACAGCAGCCCGAACACCGCGAGCAGCCCGAACGGCGCGAAGGGCTCGACCTGACGGCGCACCCCGTACGACAGCCAGGGCTCGATCACGCCGTAGCCGTCCAGACCCGGGACCGGCAGGAAGTTCAGGATCGCCGCGGTGACCTGGAGCAGCGCCAGGAACGCCAGCGCGTAGCGGAAGGCGGGCGGGACGCCGTCCAGCGCGTGCAGCCAGAACGGGGCCGTGCACACGACGGCGAACAGCACGTTCGTCAGCGGGCCCGCAGCCGAGACCAGGCTGTGCTTCCAGCGGCCGTGGATCCGGCCCCGCTCGATGAAGACCGCGCCGCCGGGCAGACCGATCCCACCCATGATCACGAACAGCACCGGCAGCACGATGCTCAGCAGGGCGTGGGTGTACTTGAGGGGGTTCAGCGTCAGATAGCCCTTGGCGCCGACCGAGATGTCGCCGCTGTGCAGCGCGGTGCGGGCGTGCGCGTACTCGTGCAGACACAGCGAGACGACCCACGCGGCCGTCACGAACAGGAACACGGCCACACCGGGCTTCTCGGCGAAGCCGGTCCAGGTGGCCCAGCCGGCCACCCCCGTGACGGCGGCGATGCCGACGAAGACGGGGCTGATCCTCCGGTCGCTGTGGCGGGTCGCGGCGGTGGTCATGGTGCTCCCTGGACTGGCTGGGCCGACGATGCTGTGCTCGGGTCTGCCCGACCGTACCGGGCCCCACCGAAAACGTCTCGCGATCGGCCATCGGTTCCGGGGAGGGTGGGGACCGTGCCGTCGGGGCCCCGGCGGAACTCCCCGTACCCGGCCCCCGCACCCGACGCCAGCAGAGACAATGGACCCCGTGCGCTACCGCATCCTCGGCACCACCCAGGCACTTCGTCCCGACGGCACGCCCGTCCCGGTCGGCGGGGCGCGGCTGCGCGCCCTGCTGACCGTCCTCGCGCTGCGGCCCGGACGGACCGTCCCGGCGGCCGTGCTGGTCGACGAGGTGTGGGACGGCGACCCGCCCGCCGACGCGACCGGCGCGCTGCACGCCCTGGTCGGGCGGCTGCGCCGGGCCATCGGGGCGGACGCGATCGCCTCGGCCGAGGGCGGCTACCGGCTGGAGGCCGCGGCCGACGACGTCGACCTGCACCGCTTCGAGCGGCTCGCCGGAGAAGGCACCCGGGCCGTCGCCGACGGGGACCCCGCCAAGGCCGCCGTCGCCCTCGACGACGCCCTGGCCCTGTGGAGCGGCCCCGCCCTCGCGGACCTCCCCGACCGCACCGCCGAGGCGGCCCACTGGGAGACCCGCAGGCTGCACGCCCGCTGCGCGCGCCTCACCGCGGCCCTGGCCCTCGGCCACGCCGGATCGGCCCTCCCCGAGCTGACCGCCCTGTGCGACGCCCACCCCCTGGACGAGCCGCTCCAGGCCCTGCGGCTGCGGGCCCTGCGGGACGTGGGCCGCACGGCGGAGGCCCTGGCCGCGTACGAGGACGTACGACGGCTGCTCGCCGACCGCCTCGGCTCCGGCCCCGGCGCCGAACTGCGCTCCCTGCACGGCGAGTTGCTCCGCCCGGCCGGTGCCGGCGCTCCCCGCGCGAGCGGCCCGCACGCCCGTCCCGCGGGGACCGGCACGCACTCCCCGGCGGCCGGCCCCCGCCCCGCCGTCGCGCCGCCCGGCAACCTCCGCGCCCGCCTCACCTCGTTCGTGGGGCGGGAGCACGACATCGATGCCATCCGCGGCGATCTCGCGGCCTCCCGGCTCGTGACCCTGCTCGGACCGGGCGGGGCGGGCAAGACACGGCTGTCGCAGGAGGCGGCCGAGGCCCTGGTCCCGGCCCCGCGGGACGGCGTGTGGCTGGCCGAACTGGCCCCGGTGGACGACCCGAAGGCCGTGCCCGAGGCCGTGCTGACCGCCGTCGGCGCCCGCGAGACCGTGCTGCGCGGAGCCGGTGCCGAGGAGATGCGCGCGGTGGCCGACCGGCACGACGACCCGCTCACCCGGCTCACCGAACACTGCGCCAAGCGCCGGATGCTGATCGTCCTCGACAACTGCGAACACGTCGTCGACGCCGCCGCGCACCTCGCCGAGGCCCTGCTGGAACGCTGTCCCGGCGTGACCGTCCTCGCCACCAGCCGCGAACCCCTCGGCGTACCGGGGGAGTTGCTGCGCCCGGTGGACCCGCTGCCGGAACCCGTCGCGCTGCGGCTGCTCGCCGACCGGGGAGCGGCCGCCCGGCCCGGCTTCCGGGTCGAGGACGACCCCGGGGCGGCCGCCGAGATCTGCCGGCGCCTCGACGGCCTCCCGCTCGCCATCGAACTCGCCGCCGCCAGGCTGCGGATGCTCACCCCGCGCCAGATCGCCGACCGCCTCGACGACCGCTTCCGGCTGCTGACCTCCGGCAGCCGGACCGTGCTGCCCCGCCAGCAGACCCTGCGCGCCGTCGTCGACTGGTCCTGGGACCTGCTCGACGAGACCGAACGCGACACCCTGGGACGGCTGTCCGTGTTCGCGGGCGGCTGCGACCTCGCCGCCGCGGAGGCCGTCTGCGGTCCGGCCGCGCTGGACGTCCTCGGCTCGCTGGTCGACAAGTCCCTCGTCGTCGCGGCCCCTTCGGGCGACGGGGGCGGCGGGATGCGCTACCGCCTCCTTGAGACCGTCGCCGAGTACGCGCGCGAACGCCTCGACGCGTCCGGCGCCCGCGCGGACACCGAGCGCGCCCACCTCACGTACTACCGCGAACTCGCCCGCACCACCGACCCGTTGCTGCGCGGACCCGGACAACGGGCCGCGATCGACCTGATCGAGCGCGAGTACGAGAACCTGCGCACCGCCCTGCGGCACGCCGTCGCCGAGCGTGACGAGCAGGAGGCGCTGTGCATGGTCCTGTCCCTGGCCTGGTACTGGCAGGTCCGTGACCAGCGTGTCGACGCCCGCGCCTGGTCCCTGGAGGTGATGGGGCTCGGCCCCGACCCCTTCGCCCCGCCCGTCCGCCCGGCCGCCGCGCTGTACGAGCGCTGCACGGACTTCCCGCCGCCGATGCGCGAGGAGGTCCTGGAGGAGGCCAGGCGCGGTGTCCACCTCGTCCATCTCGCCTACATGGACATGGACATGGGCGCCTGGCAGACCCCGCAGGCCCAGGAGAAGCTCCGCGTCATCAGCGCGACCTACGAGCCCGGCATGCCGCAGACCTGCCGCACCCCCGGCTACCTCTGGTTCTACGCGGTCCTGCTCACCGGCCCGATGGAGCGGTTCACCGAGGTGATCAACAAGACGGTGAGCACCTGCCGGGAACTCGGCTACGACTGGGAGCTGGCCACCGCCCTCCAGATGCGCGCCAACATCCTCGCCAACCGCGCCGACATGGCGGGCGACGCCACGGTCGACGCGGACGAGGCGCTGGAGCTCTTCGGGCGCATCGGTGACGCCTGGGGCGCCGCCGAATCGCTCTCCGCGCGCGGCGAGGCCCATGAGCGCAAGGGCGACTTCCGGGCCGCCGCCGCGGACTACGCGGAGGCGGCGAAGTACGCCGAGCGGCTGGGCGCGCGGGCCCAGACGGCGGTGCTGAGCGTGCGCCTCGGCAGCATGTACATGGAGCTGGGAGAGGCCGAGCGCGGTGAGCGGATGATCCGCGACGTCCTCGCGACCGGGCACGGCGCCCACAACGAGGCCATGCCGGCGGCCCATCTCTTCCTCGCGATCTGGCTCGGCCGCAAGGGCCGGACCGTCGAGGCGCGCGAGCAGATACGGCTGCTGCGGCAGGACTTCGGGGCCGGCTCCTTCGTCCTGTTCGACGGGTTCATGCTCGGCGTCGAGGCCTGGCTGGACGCGATCGACGGGCGGAGCGAGAGTGCCCTGGACAAGGTGCGCGTGGCACTGGAGCGGTCGGGCGACCGGCTGTCGCGGATGATCGCTCCGCACATGCCCTCCGCGCATCTGACCACGGCCGCCATCGCCCTGAACGGTCTGGACGGCGGAGGCCGGGCGCAGGACGCGGCCCGGCTCCTCGGTGCCGCGGACGCCCTGCTGCCGCCGGGCCACTTCCCCGGTCCCATGGAGGTGGAGGTGCGCGAGCGGGCCGAGAAGGGCGCGCGTGCCCAGCTCGGCGACACGGCGTACGAGGCGGCGTACGCGGAGGGCGGCGGCCTCTCCGTGGAGGAGGCCGCCGCCCTCATCTGAGGCGCGGACGCGAACCGGCCCGGCCCGGCCCGCCCGGGTGGGCGAGTCGGGCCCGTGCGCCGGACGTCAGCTCTTGGTGCGGAACTTGTGGATGGCGATGGGCGCCATGACCACGGTGAGGGCGGCCGTCCAGCCGAGGGTCAGCCACAGGCTGTGCGCGACCGGGCCGCCGACCATCAGACCGCGGGCGGTGTCCGCGAGGTTGGACAGCGGGTTGTAGTCGGTGAAGGTCTGGAGCCAGCCCGGCATGGTCGCGGGCGGCGAGAAGATCGACGAACCGAACTGGAGCGGGAAGAGCACCAGGAAGCCCATCGCCTGCACGGACTGGGCGTTCTTCATCGTCACGCCGAGGACCAGGAAGATCCACATCAGGGCCGAGGCGAACAGGGTGGCGAGTCCCACCGAGGCGAACAGACCGGGCCAGTTGGTGATGTGGAAGCCGACCAGCACCCCCACGATCATGAGGATCGTGGTGGCGACGAGCATCCGCATGAGCTCCACCACGAGCTTGGCGAAGAGCACCGAGCCCCGGCCGATCGGCAGGGTGCGGAAGCGGTCCATCACCCCCTTGTGGAAGTCCTCGTTGAATCCGGTGCCGACGGCTGTCGCCATGTTCATGGTCGTCATCGCCATCAGACCGGGCACCACGTACTGCACGTACCTCTCCTGGCCGCCGCCCAGCGACTGACCGATGGAGCCGCCGAAGACGTACACGAACAGCAGGGTGAAGATGATCGGCATCAGGACGGCGTCGAACATCGACTCGGGGTCCTGGCGGATCCACAGCAGGTTGCGGCGGATCAGCGCGCCGATGTGGCGGGCGTGCGCGCGCGGCGAGATACGGGCGTCGGCCTCGACGACGAGGGGGGCTTCGGCGGTGGCGGTGACGGTGCTCATGCGGAGACCTCCTCGTAGGCGCGGGCGGGGTTCTCGTCCTGCGGGGCACTGGCCTTGTGGCCGGTGAGGGAGAGGAACACCTCGTCCAGACTGGGCAGTTCGGTGCTGATGGACGCGATCGTGATGCCGCGCGCGGTGACCGCGCCGACCACGGCGGTCAGTTGCTCGTCGCTGAGGATCGGGACCAGTACGCTGTCCGTCTCGGCGTCCACGATCGTCGTGGCGAGGCCGGTGAGCCCCAGCTCGTCGAACATCGAGGCCAGCGGCCGCAGTTGGAGCGGGTCCGCCGGGCGGATCCGCAGCGTGCGTCCGCCGACGCGCGCCTTCAGCTCGTCGATCCGGCCGCCGGCGATGACCTTGCCGCGGTCGATGACGGTGAGCTCGGAGGCCAGCTGCTCGGCCTCCTCCATGTACTGGGTGGTGAGGAGCACGGTGACACCGTCGGCGACCATGCGCTTGACCTCCTGCCACACCTCGTTGCGGGTGCGCGGGTCGAGGCCGGTCGTCGGCTCGTCCAGGTACAGGACGGCCGGGCTGCCGATCATCGAGGCGGCGAGGTCGAGCCGGCGGCGCATACCGCCGGAGTAGGTCGACGCCGGGCGCTTGGCGGCCTCGGTGAGCGAGAAGCGCTCCAGGAGCTCGTCGGCGCGGCGGCGGGCGTCCTTGCGGGGCAGGTCGAGCAGCCGCCCGATCATGTAGAGGTTCTCCCAGCCGGGGAGCTTCTCGTCGACCGAGGCGTACTGGCCGGTGAGGCCTATCACCCGGCGAAGCTGCCGGGGCTGGCGCAGTACGTCGAAGCCGGCGACGGTGGCCGTGCCGGCGTCGGGGGTGATGAGGGTGGACAGGCAGCGGACGAGGGTGGTCTTGCCGGCGCCGTTGGGACCCAGTACCCCGAGGACGGTGCCCTCGCGTACGTCCAGGTCGACCCCGTCCAGCGCCTTGGTCTCGCCGTAGTGCTTGACCAGCCCCCGTACGGTGACGGCGCTGCGGCCGGTCGCAGCTTGCCGGGGCGTGTTGTCGATTCGCGTCATGTCCGTCAAGGTGCCAGCCGCCACCGACAAACGACCGACAGGATGCCTACAGAACCCGACTGTCACCGATAGGTCGCCGACAATCGGCCGACGGTGGACCGACAGGCAGTCCGAAGGAGACCGTCAAGCGGCCCGGCAGCGGGCCGAAGGAGACCGGCAAGCGGGCCGACAGCGGGCCGACAGGGCGGGAGGACGACGACAACCCGCCGACGGGGGAAGATCGGCGGGTTGTCACCGGTGCCGCAGTGGCTCGGATGCCCCGGGGGGCGTCGAGGCTCAGTGGACGGAGTGCTCCTCCAGCGGGAACGTCCCGCCGACCACGTCCTCGGCGAACGCCTTCGCCGCGTCGCCCATGACCCGGCGCAGATCGGCGTACTGCTTGACGAACTTCGGCACCTTGCCGTCCGTCAGGCCCATCATGTCGGTCCACACCAGGACCTGCGCGTCGGTCTCGGGGCCCGCGCCGATGCCGACGGTCGGGATGTGCAGGGTGCGGGTGACCTCGGCCGCGAGCTCCGCCGGGACCAGTTCGAGGACGACGGCGAAGGCGCCCGCGTCCTGGACCGCCTTGGCGTCCCGCAGCAGCTGGTGCGCGGCCTCCTCGCCCCGGCCCTGGACGCGGTAGCCCATGGAGTTCACGGACTGCGGGGTCAGGCCGATGTGCGCCATGACGGGGATGCCGGACTCGACCAGGAGCTCGATCTGGCGGTGCGAGCGCTCGCCGCCCTCCAGCTTCACCGCGCCCACCCCGGCCTCCTTGACCAGGCGGGTCGCCGAGCGCAGTGCCTGCACCGGGCCCTCCTGGTAGGAGCCGAAGGGCAGGTCGCCGACGATCAGGGCCCGGCTGGTGCCCCGGACTACCGCGGCGGACAGCACGGTCATCTCGTCCATGGTCACCGGGACGGTCGTCTCGTACCCGAGGTGGCAGTTGCCGGCCGAGTCGCCGACGAGCATGACCGGGATGCCGGCCTCGTCGAAGACGGACGCGGTCATCGCGTCGTAGGCGGTGAGCATGGGCCACTTCTCGCCGCGCTCCTTGGCGGCGGTGATGTCGCGCACCGTGATACGGCGGGTGCTCTTGCCCCCGTACAGCGCCTTGCTGCTGCCGGTGGCCTTGAGGGCACCCTCCGCAGGCTGCTTCTGGGCAGCCGAAAGCTGCGTCATCGCAACGGCTCCTTATGTGTCATCTCGAGGCACCCTGACGGCGTCCCCGGATCACCTCCATGGTGGCACTTCGTGGTACGCGCGGCTAGAGCGGGCCCACGGACCCGTGTGTCGATCACGCCACTCCCCGCCACTCCGCGGTCCGGCCGCCGCCCTCCGACGCCCCCGCAGCCCGGCCCCCGTCCGGAGACCCGGGCCGCTTCGTAAGTTCTGCGTAAAGCCTTTCCGATACGAGACGGTGCCGTATCGAAACGCCCTTAGGGTGGTCGTCATGACAACTTCCGCTCCTCCGCTCGACCGGCGAGTGCCCGAGGCGGTGCACCGGCGCCGCTGGGCGATCCTCGGCGCGCTCATGCTCAGCCTGCTGATCGTGGTGCTCGACAACTCCATCCTGAACGTCGCGATCAAGACGATCTCGACCCCGGCGCCGACCGGGCTCGGGGCCACCCAGGGTGAGCTGGAGTGGGCCATCAACGCCTACACCCTCGTCTTCGCCGGCCTCCTGTTCACCGCAGGCCTCCTCGGCGACCGGCTCGGCCGCAAGAAGGTGCTGCTCGCCGGTCTCGCCGTCTTCGGCATCGGTTCCGCGCTGGCCGCCGAGTCCGGCTCGCCGGTCCAGCTCATCGCCTTCCGCGCCCTGATGGGCCTCGGCGCCGCGTTCGTGATGCCCGCGACGCTCGCCGTCCTGATGAACGTCTTCGAGCGCGACGAGCAGCCCAAGGCCATCGGCATCTGGGCCGGCGGCGTCGGCCTCGCCATCGCGATCGGCCCGATCACCGGCGGCGTGCTCCTCGACCACTTCTGGTGGGGCTCGGTCTTCCTGATCAACGTGCCCATCGTGATCCTCGCGATCGGCCTGATGATCTGGCTCGTCCCCGACTCCCGCGACCCGAACCCGGGCCGTCTCGACCCGGTCGGCGTGGTCCTGTCGATCATCGGGCTCGTCCTGCTCGTCTACGGCATCATCAAGGGCGGCCAGCTCGCCGACTTCACCGACCCGCAGGTCCTCGCGACCATCGGCGCCGGACTCGCGGTCCTCGTCGGCTTCGTCGTGTTCGAGCTGCGCAGCGACCACCCGTCCATCGACGTCACCTACTTCAAGAACAAGGTCTTCTCGGCCGCGATCTCCGCGATCGCGCTCGTCTTCTTCGCCCTCATGGGCGTGACCTTCTTCTCCGTCTTCTACACCCAGAGCGTCCGGGGCTACTCGCCGCTCCAGACCGGCCTGCTCATGCTCCCGCTGGCCGTCGCGCAGATCATCTTCGCCCCGCGCGCCCGGCTGGTCGTCGACCGCTTCGGCAACCGCGCCACCTGCACCGCAGGCCTGGTGATCATCGCCGCGATGCTGGCCGCGTTCGCCACTCTGGAGGCGGACACCCCGATCTGGATCCTCGAGGTCATCTTCTTCCTGATGGGCACCGGTATGGCGCACATCATGACCCCGACCAGCGTCGTCATCATGCAGGCGCTGCCGCGCGAGAAGGCCGGCTCCGCGTCCGCGCTGAGCAACACCTTCCGCCAGGTCGGCGGCGCGCTCGGCATCGCCGTGCTCGGCTCCGTGCTCTCCACCGCCTACCGCAACGGCATCGACGGCAAGCTCGCCCTCGTCCCGGCCCCGCTGCGGCACACCGCGGGCGAGTCCATCGAGGCCACCCTCGGCGTCGCCGCCAAGCTCGGCCCCCAGGGCAAGGCCCTCATCACCCCGGCCAACGACGCCTTCCTGCACGCGATGCACGTCACCGCCCTGTGCGGCACGGGTGTCGCGGTCATCGGCGCGATCGTCGTCGCACTGTTCCTGCCCGGTCGCCCCCCCCCCCCCCAGCGGGGTGCGGCCGCGGCCTAGCGGGTCCCGGCCCCCCTCGCCACGTACTCACACCGTTCCCCGCCGCGGGGGCCCCCCCCCCGGGGGCCCCACGGCGGGCACACCGCGCCGCGTGCCCGCGGACGCCGTGAACGGGGGAGAATGACACCTGGTCAACGATGGGAACGGAGTTCGACGTGAGCCTCGCGGACAGCCGAGACAGGCAGGTGTGCCCCGGCCGGGGACGGCCCCGCAGCGAGGCGGTGGAACGCGCCATCATCGAGGGCGTGATGAAGCTCCTGGAGGACGGCGTCCCCCTCGCGGACATCTCCATCGAGCGCCTCGCGCGCACCGCGGGCGTCGGCAAGGCGACGATCTACCGCCGCTGGAGCGGCAAGGAAGAACTGTTCGTCGACGTCCTGCGCGGCACCGAGCCCGCCGACCCCGAACTCCCCGGCCTCTCCATGCGCGACGACCTCGTCGTCCTGCTGGAGTCGCTGCGCAGGCGCGGTCTCGTCAGCCGCTCCTCCGCGATCCTGCACAACGTGTACGCGCAGATGAAGTCCAGCCCAAAACTGTGGGCCGCCTACGAGGCCACGGTCATAGCGCCGCGCCGCCAGCAGGGCATCGAGGTACTGCGCCGCGGCCAGGAGAACGGCGAACTCCGCGACGACGTCGACATCGAACTGCTCAACGACATGTTCGTCGGCCCCATGCTGGTCCGCTCCGTGATGCGCCCCGACACCGACCTCCCCGAGGACCTCGCCGAGCTGATCGTCGACACGCTGCTCGAAGGCCTGCGCCCCGTCCGGCCCTGACACGAACCGTTTCTGACGACATGAATGTGCGCGTTTCGTCACAGAGGCCGCACCTCGTGCCAGGATGCGGAACTCCGGGCACGGAGTTGTACGTCCCCTTGCCTGTACGGCCGTCCTGGACGGCGAGAACGACACCGGACATCCCCTAGGGTCGTAGGCGAGGGGCAGACGGTGCGCACGGCAGTTTGTGAGGCGACGGTATGGCGCAGGCGTATATGACGGAGACGGGCAGCGACGGCCGGGGGCCGGAGCGCAGAGAGTCCCGGCTCCGGCGCCTGCTCGACGGCTGGCGCGGCGACCGCGGCATCTGGCGGCGCGGGCTGATCCTCGCCGCCCTCGCGCTGCTGCTGGCCCTGGTGATGCTGACCCACGGGCGGATCCCGAACCGGATCGGCAACCTCGGCAGTCTCACCGAGACGTTCCTGCCGTGGCTCGGCGTGTTCATCCCGGTCCTGCTGGTCCTCGCCTTCGTGCGCAGGTCCGCCACCGCCCTGATCGCCGTGGTCCTGACCGGCGCGGTCTGGCTGAACCTCTTCGGCGGACTGCTCACTGACAAGACCGGGACCGGCGGCGATCTGACCGTCGCCACCCACAACGTCAACGCCGAGAACCCGGACCCGTCCGGAACCGCCCGGGACGTGGCCGCCTCGGGCGCCGACGTGCTCGCCCTGGAGGAACTGACGGCCTCGGCGGTGCCGGTGTACGAGAAGGCGCTCGCGTCGACGTACAAGTACCACTCGGTGCAGGGCACCGTCGGGCTGTGGAGCAAGTACCCGCTCGGTGACGTGCGGCCGGTGGACATCAAGCTGGGCTGGACGCGCGCCATGCGGGCGACCGTGACCGCGCCGGCCGGCCCGGTCGCGGTGTACGTGGCCCATCTGCCCTCGGTGCGGGTGAAGATGAAGGCCGGGTTCACCGCCCGGCAGCGCGACAAGAGCGCGAACGCGCTGGGCGAGGCGATCGCCGACGAGCCCCTGAAGCAGGTCGTCCTGCTCGGTGACCTCAACGGCACGATGAACGACCGCGCGCTGAACGCCGTGACCGCGCAGATGCGTTCCACCCAGGGCGCGGCGGGCAGCGGCTTCGGGTTCAGCTGGCCGGCCTCGTTCCCGATGGCCCGGATCGACCAGATCATGGTCAAGGGCGTCGAGCCGGTGACCTCCTGGACCCTGCCGGCCACCGGCAGCGACCACCTTCCGATCGCGGCCCGCGTGAAGGTCGGCGCCACCGTGTCTTGACGCGCATGTAATCGCCTTTCAACCTCCCGGAATACTGGGCGCGGCAGACTTTGTTCACCGGCTAAACTTAATAGCCGGTGTTCCTCCCGCCCCACTCCCTCGAAAGGCCTCTCATGCCTCTGGCCCTGCTCGCCCTCGCCGTGGGCGCCTTCGGCATCGGCACCACCGAGTTCGCCATGATGGGCCTGCTGCCCGACGTCGCCGGCGATCTGCGCATATCCATCCCCGCCGCCGGGCACCTCGTCTCCGCCTACGCGCTCGGTGTCGTCATCGGCGCCCCGCTCCTCGCCGCGGCCACCGCCCGGATGCCCCGCCGCACGGTCCTGATCGCCCTGATGGGCCTCTTCGTCGCGGGCAACGCGCTCTCCGCGCTCGCCCCCGACGAGAACTGGCTGCTCGCCGCCCGCTTCCTCAGCGGACTGCCGCACGGAGCGTTCTTCGGCGTCGGCGCCGTGGTGGCCACCGGCCTGGTCGCGCCCGAGCGCAAGGCCCGCTCCGTGTCGCTGATGTTCCTCGGCCTCACGGTCGCCAACATCGCCGGCGTCCCGGCCGCCACCCTCGTGGGCCAGCACCTGGGCTGGCGGGCCACCTTCCTCGGGGTGAGCGTCATCGGCCTGGCCGCGGTCGCCGCGCTGTTCCTGCTGATCCCGCGGACCCCCGCGCACACCCCCGGCGTCGGCCTGCGCGGCGAACTCGCCGCCCTGCGCCCGCTGCCCGTCTGGCTCGCCCTCGGCACGACGGTCGCCGGCTTCGCGGCCCTCTTCTCCGCGTACAGCTACATCGCCCCCATGCTCACCGACGCCGCCGGATACTCCGAGGGCAGCGTGACGCCGCTGCTCGCGCTGTTCGGCGTGGGCGCCACGGCGGGCAACCTGCTCGGCGGGCGGCTCGCGGACCAGGCGATGCGCCGCACGCTGTTCGGCGGGCTGGCCTCGCTGGCGCTCGTGCTGGCCGCCTTCCCGGTGCTGATGCGCACCGAGTGGAGCGCCGCGCTCGCCGTGGTGCTGCTCGGCACGGCCGCCTTCGTCACCGGCTCGCCCCTCCAGCTGATGGTCATGGAGAAGGCCGCCGCCGCGCCCTCTTTGGCCTCCTCCGCCAACCAGGCCGCGTTCAACCTGGCCAACGCGGGCGGCGCCTGGATCGGCGGCCTCACGCTCGCCGCGGGCCTCGGCGCGACGGCCCCGGCCCTCGCGGGCGCGGGCCTCGCGGTCCTGGGGACCGGGGTGGCGGGCGTGGCCCACGCGGTGGACCTGCGCCGCGCGAAGGCCCCCGCCGGGCCAGCACGGGTGGTCGCCACCCACGTCCCCGACCGTCCCGAAGCCCTCCAGCGCTGAACGACCGCCCCGCGGCTGCCGGGAGGCCGGTGCGGCGGGGCGCGATGCGGCCGGGACCGTCTCCGGCGGGCAGGGGCGGTCCCGCCGGGCTCCGCCTCTCGGGTAGGCCGACTCGCCCCGGGCCTCGGGTGTTGTGCCGCCGAACCCGCCGGACCCGCCGGACCAGCCGGACCCGCCGGCCCGTCAGTGCTCCGGCTCCGGTCGGTCCGGCGGCTGGGGTGGGCGGGGGCGTGTTGTGCCGTCAGGTCGCGCCTATTGCGGGCCGATGCAGGCCGATGTGGGGCGATGCAGGCCGGTCGGCGCAGGTGCCGCGCCGGCCCGGGACCGTCGGGTCGGCCCGGGACCGTCGGGTCGGCGACTCCGGCGGGTCGGTGTGGCCCCCCGGTGTGTGCAGACGGTTCGTCAATCCTTCGCCCCCAGCGGGCCGGTGTGGCCCCGGTGCGTGCCGACGGCTCGTCAAGTCTGCGCCTGCGGCGGGTCGGTGGCCCTCGTCGTGTGCCGACGGTCCGTCAAGTCGCGTCTGCGGCCGGCCCGGTGCGGTGGGGTGCCGGGAGCTTCAGGGCTGTGGCTTCCCGGGGGCCGGCCGGGGTGGCGGTCGGGGTCTGTTGTGGTGCCGGGGTGTCAGGGGTCCGGCACCGGCCGGTTGGGCCGGCCGGGCCGGGGGTGGGCCGTCAGGGCCGTGGGGCCTCCCCTTCCGGCTCCGGGGGGTCGAAGCGGGCCAGGTCGCGGAGCCAGGCGCGGGCCGAGCCGTCGGACGGGGCCCGCCAGTCGCCGCGCGGCGAGAGCGAACCGCCGGCCGAGACCTTCGGACCGTTGGGCATCGCCGAGCGCTTGAACTGCGCGAACCCGAAGAAGCGGCGGCAGAACACGTCCAGCCAGCGCCGGATCTCCGGCAGGTCGTACGCGACCCGCTCGGCCTCGGGGAAGCCGGGCGGCCAGGCACCCGCGTCCGGGTCGTGCCAGGCGTGCCAGGCCAGGAAGGCGATCTTCGAGGGCCGGAACCCGTAGCGCAGCACGTGGAAGAGCGTGAAGTCGTGCAGCGCGTACGGGCCGATCTTCGACTCGGTGGACTGGAGCTCCTCGCCCGGGACGAGCTCGGGGCTGATCTCCGTGTCGAGGATCGCGGCCAGCGTCCGGTTCGTGTCCTCGCCGAACTGGTGACTGGCGATGACCCAGCGGATCAGATGCTGGATCAGGGTCTTCGGCACACCGGAGTTGACGTTGTAGTGGCTCATCTGGTCGCCGACGCCGTACGTGGACCAGCCGAGCGCCAGCTCCGAGAGGTCACCGGTGCCGAGCACGATGCCGCCGCGCTGGTTGGCGAGCCGGAACAGATAGTCGGTGCGCAGCCCGGCCTGCACGTTCTCGAACGTGACGTCGTACACCGGCTCGCCGGAGGCGAAGGGGTGGTCCATCTCCTTCAGCATCAGCCGGGCGGTCGGCGTGATGTCCAGCTCGGCCGCGGTGACGCCGAGGGAGCGCATCAGCTCGTGCGCGTTGCCCTTGGTGTGGTCGCTGGTGGCGAAGCCGGGCAGGGTGAAGGCGAGGATGTCGCTGCGCGGGCGGCCCGCCCGGTCCATCGCGCGGGCGGCGACGATCAGCGCGTGCGTGGAGTCCAGACCGCCGGACACCCCGATGACCACCTTCGGGCCACCGATCGCCGCGAGCCGCTGCTGGAGCCCCGCGACCTGGATGTTGTAGGCCTCGTAGCAGTCCTGGGCCAGCCGGTCGGGGTCCGCGGGCACGAACGGGAAGCGCTCGATCCGGCGCCGCAGACCCAGGTCGCCGGCCGGCGGGTCGAGCCGGAACGCCACCGTTCGGAAGTCGGCGGTGCGGGCGGCGTGGGTGCGCCGGTTGTCGTCGAAGCTGCCGGTCCGCTGCCGCTCCTGGCGCAGCAGGTCGAGGTCGACGTCGGCCACGGCGAACTGGTCGCCGAGCGGGAAACGGCCGGACTCGGCCAGCAGCGCCCCGTTCTCGTAGATCATCGTCTGGCCGTCCCAGGACAGGTCGGTCGTCGACTCGCCCAGTCCGGCCGCCGCGTAGACGTAGGCGGCGATGCCGCGTGAGGACGCCGAGCGGCACATCAGCTTGCGGTCCTCGGCCCGGCCGACCGTGATCGGGCTGCCGGAGAGGTTGGCGAGGACGGTGGCGCCCGCGAGGGCGGCCTCGGCGCTCGGCGGCACCGGCACCCACATGTCCTCGCAGATCTCCGTGTGCAGCACCAGACCCGGTACGTCCTCGGCGGCGAACAGCAGGTCCACCCCGAACGGCACGGAGGCGCCGCCGGCCAGGATCGTGCCGCCGCGCTCGTCGTCGCCCGCGGCGATCTGCCGGCGTTCGTAGAACTCGCGGTAGTTCGGCGGGTACGACTTGGGCACGACACCGAGGATCCGGCCCCGGTGCACGACCACCGCGCAGTTGTAGACCCTATTGCGGTGCCGCAGCGGGGCGCCGACGACGAGGACCGGCAGGAGGTCGGCCGACCCCGCCACCACCGTCCGCAGCGCCTCCTCGACCTGGTCGAGCAGCGCGTCCTGGAGGATCAGGTCCTCGATCGAGTAGCCGCACAGCCCCATCTCCGGGAAGACGGCGACGGCGACACCCTCCTCGGCGCAGCTGCGTGCCTGGCGCAGGACGGCCTCGGCGTTGGCGGGCGGGTCCGCGATGACGGTGTGGCCCGTGCAGGCGGCGACGCGTGCGAAGCCGTGCTGATAGAGCGACCGGAAGTTCAGAGGAGACACCCGGCCAGTGTAATCGTCAGAGCGACGCGATGGGGTGCCGGACCGGCCCCGCGGCCACTCCGGCCACCGTACGTCCCGCACTCACGCGGTGTCCGTACGCGTCGGCACGCACGGGCGCGCCCGCTCCCCGGGGGGAACGGGCGCGCTCGACGGACGGCCGTGGAACGGACGTCAGTGGTGGTGCTTGGTGCTTGCGTACGACTCGACGTAGCCGGGGGCGGGCGAACCCACACCGGTGACGTCGTCGTAGCCCTTGACCGCCTTCAGCGAGCTGTCCTGGCCGAGGCTGCGGACCGAGGTCGCGAGGCCGTCGGCGGCGTCGAAGCCGTTGAGGAAGTCGATACGGGCCACGGCGTACTGCTTGCCGCCCGGCGTGTCGGTGACGTCGTGGTACGCCTTCGACCCGGCCTTGGAGTAGATCGACGGGTTGGCGAAACCGATCGCCTTGCCGCCGCGCGCCTCCTGGGCGAGGGCCTGGACGGCCGCGATCACCGGAGCGGCGAGCGAGGTGCCGCCGATGCGGTACTCGCTGTACTGCTCGGTCCCGTCGGGGAAGGCCTGCGTCTGGCCGACCCGGAAACCGGTGTTGGGGTCGGCGATCGCCGCGATGTCCGGGACGACCCGGTTGCCCGCCGCGTTGTTGGCCTTGGCCAGCGCGTCCGGGACGACACCCTTCTGGTAGTAGGGCTCCGCCACGGTCTTGCTCGTGCCGCCGCCCGCACCCGAGGTGAACGCGCCCGGGAACCCGGTCCAGCTCTTGCCGTCCGTGGACAGCGTGGCCTTCTCGGTGCCCCAGCCGGTCTCGAACAGGTACGAGTCGCCCTTGCCGACCGCCAGCGAGGTACCGCCGACCGCCGTCACCCAGGCCGAGTTGGCCGGGGTGTCGACCTGCTTCGTACCGGTGTTGGCGACCTCGTCGCCGTTGTCACCGGAGGAGAAGTAGAAGCCGATGCCCTCGACCGCTCCGAACTGGAACGTCTGGTCGTAGGCCGCGGCCAGGTCCGGGGTCTGGTTGGCCTCGATGTCGCCCCACGAGTTGGAGACGATGTCGGCCAGGTGCCCGTCGACGACCTTGTTGAGCGAGTCGAGCAGGTCGTCGTCCTGGCAGGAGGCGGCACCCACGTACGTGATGCTCGCGCCCGGCGCGACCGCGTGCACGGCCTCGACGTCCAGGGTCTCCTCGCCGTACCAGCCCGACGCGTCGCACTCGTCCGGCTTGGTCAGCGTGTACTTCTTGGGCAGCACCTGACGGAGCTGACCCGAGGAGTACTTGGCGTCGCCGTGCTTGCCGGCGTAGGTGGCCGCGTCGAAGGCGATGGTCGGCGAGGCGTACGCGTCGGTGATGGCGACACGCACACCCTTGCCGGTCCGCTTGCCCGCTCCGTACGCCGCGCGCAGCTGCTTGCCGGTGTAGCCCTGGACGGCGTACGGGATCTTCGTTCCGTACGCGTCCGGCAGGGTGCTCGCGATGTTCGACCCGAAGTACGAGGAGAACGGACCGGAGTTCTTGAACACCGCGCCCGGACCGGGCAGCTGGTCGGAGTGCGTCGCCTTGTGCGGAGCGTTGTCCAGGCCGGTGACGGTCAGGACGGCGCCGTTCAGGGCGGCGGGCGCGGAGGCCGTCTTCGACGGCGCCCGGTACACCTTGTTGCCCTTGGTGTAGTTGTGCAGCCTGGTGCCGAACGCCTTCTCGGCGGCGGCCACGTCACCGGTGACGGAGACGTAGTGCTGCGTCGTGCCGGTGACCTTCAGGCCGGCCGACTTCAGCCAGGCGTTCACCGCGGCGACCTGGGCCTTGGTGGCGCCGAAACGCGACTGCGCCTTCTTGGCGCTGAGGTACTTCCCGTACGAAGCCGAGTGCGGGTCGGACACGGACCTGGCGTACGCCGCCAGACCCTTGGCGTCCCGTCCGGCGAAGTACACCCGGGCCGAGACCTGGGAGCTGCCGGAAGCCGCTCCCTTGTCCGCGTGGGCGGTGGCCCACGCGGGCTTGGTGCCCGCCAGCGTGACCCGGCTCGGGCCGTCCGCGGCGTGTGCCGCGGGTATGCCGAGCGCCAGCGCGCCGGCGAGCAGAGGCAGCGTCGCCGCCAGACTCACTCCGGCACGCGCGGTGGCGCGGTTGGATCTCATAGAACCCCCTGCGATGCGATTCGTCGCATGTAGTGGTTGCGGTGATCCATGCAGACCTCGACGTCCTGTCGGAGCGTGAGGAATGGATCACAGATGGGGCAACTCTTACGGTGAACCGTTCATGCCAGGGGAATGAAAAACCCAAGGAAAGACCAAGTGGCGGCAATAGGCGATCATTTGGGGTGGTTTGACGTGCACCCTCGCGCATAGTCAAGGGTTTTCCCTCTATCCCGGTCCGGGCTCTGTAAAGAGGTCCCGGATTTCTGTAAGCGGATCGAGTCCCCGGTGCGTGTCGACGGTGTGAAGCAGCTGGAGTTCGAAGAGTTCTACCGGAGCGGACGGGACGTCTGCCTGCGGGCGGTGCTCGCCGCGGTGAGCGACCGTCAGCTGGCCGAGGACCTCGTGGCCGAGGCGTTCGCCCGGGCCTGGGCGGCCTGGCCCCGGGTCCGCGGTCATCCCGCGCCCCGCGCGTGGATCGTCCGGACCGCGCTCAACACCCGTGTCTCGTGGTGGCGTCGGCGCCGCCGCGAGGTCGCGTACGGCGACCGCGACGGGCGCGAGACCGCGGCCGCGGAGTCCGGCGGCACCGGACTCGACCCCGCGCTGCTGGCCCTGCTGCGCGAACTGCCGCGCAGACAGCGGGAGGTCGTGGCCCTGCGGGTGTTCCTCGACCTCGACACGGCGACCACGGCGAAGACGCTCGGGATCGCTCCCGGGACCGTGACCGCCCATCTGGCACGGGCCGTCGGGACACTCCGCGGCCAACTCGTCACCCTCGACACACCGGAGGCAGGATCATGAACGCCACCCACGACGACCGGGACGTCCTGGACGCCCTCAGGGGCTCCCTCGACGACATCACGATGACCGTGCCCGTGGAACGGATCGTGGCCGAGGGCCGCGCGGTCCGCAGGCGGCGCGGGCGCCTGGCCGTCGCGGCCGTCGGGGTCACCGCCGCCGCGGGCCTCGCGCTCGGCGCGCCCGGCCTCGGCCACCCGCCGACCGCGCCGCCCACGGGCGGTACCGAGGCCGTCGCGTTCACCGTCGCCAAGCGGCCGGACGGCAAGGTCGCGGTGACCTGGACCAAGGAGCGGTACTTCAAGGACCCCGCGGGTCTCCAGAAGGCGCTGCGCGAGGCCGGATTCCCCGTCATGGTGCGGACCGGGGTGTTCTGCAAGGGCCCGGACGACCGCACCCGGGTCGACCGGCACGGCTCGGGACCGGGGGTCGAGCGGGTCGTCGCGCGGGAGCGGCGCGCCGACGGCACCGTCGTCTTCGTGTACGACCCGGCGGCCATGCCCGCCCGCACCCAGCTCTTCATCGGCTACCTCGACGCGGCCCAGCTCGCCGTCACCCACGGCCGGCCCGGCTCGGTGGAGCGGCTCGTCCCCACCGGGGTCACCCTCACCTGCGGTACGGACTGGCGCGGCTGACGGCACGGCGCGAAGGCCGGACGGGTCCGGGGCGTCCGCCCGGACCCGTCCCGGTGACACGCCCTAGGGTCCGCCTGACGCCGTCGGGCAGACGGGAATTGTCAGACAGGCCCTAGTCGCGCGGCTTCGCGCCGCGGGCCTTCAGCATGTCGGCCATCATCGTGATCTCCGACTGCTGGGCGTCGACCATGCCCTGCGCCAGCCGCTTCTCCACGCCCACCGTGCACTTGGCGACGCAGCCCTCGGCCATGTGGATGCCGCCCTTGTGGTGGTCGGTCATCAGCTGGAGGTAGAAGACCTCGGCCTGCTTCCCGTTCAGCGTGCCGAGCCGCTTCATCTCGGCGTTCGTCGCCATGCCCGGCATCAGCGAGCCGTCCTCGCCCGAGGCCATGTCACCCATGCCCATCCAGGTCATCGGCGCGTCCGCGGACACCTTGGGCAGGTCCCACAGATCGAGCCAGCCGAGCAGCATGCCCCGCTGATTGGCCTGCGTCTGCGCGATGTCGTACGCCAGACGCCGCACCTCGACGTCCTTGGTGCGGTCCCGCACGATGTAGGACATCTCGACGGCCTGCTGATGGTGGACGGCCATGTCCCGGGCGAAACCCGCGTCCGCGGAGTCGGCGGCGGGCGTCCGCGCCACGGAGCCGGATCCGGATCCCGAGCCGTCGGCGACCGCGTACGTGATCGCCCCCGCCGCGACGAGCGCCGCCGCCGCGGCACCCGCGATCCACCCGGCGCGCCTCACTGGGAGAGGCCGTTGGTGCAGGCGGCGCCCGGCTCCGGGGTCTGCTTGCCCTGCACGAACTCGGCGAGGAACGCGTCGACGTTCTTGTCGTTCGCGCCGGTCACCGTGCGCTGCTTGCCCCAGGCGCTCATCATGATCGGGTCCTTCTGGTCCTCGACCGGGCTCATCAGCGTGTACGGGGTCTTCCTGACCTTGGCCGCGAGCGCCTTCACGTCGGCCTGGGACGCCTTGCTGTTGTACGTCACCCAGACCGCGCCGTGCTCCAGGGAGTGCACGGCGTTCATGTTGTTCACGGGCTTGGTGTAGACGTCGCCGTTGCAGTTCATCCAGACCTGGAGGTGGTCACCGCCGACCGGCGGCTCCATCGGGTACGTGACGGTCTTCGTGACGTGGTTGCGCGTCAGCGTGCCCGACCAGGTCCTCACCCCGTCCGCGCCCGTGACGAAGTGCCCCGACGCCGACTTCGCGTCGCTCGCCGTGTTCGTCGTGGCGTCGTCCTTCTGCGACTGGATGAGCGCGACACCACCGGCGACCAGACCGGCGACGGCGACCGTGGCGGCCGCTATGACCAGGAACCGGTTGCGCCGTTCACGGGCACGCTCGGCACGGCGCAGCTCCTCGATGCGCTCCTTGCGCGATCCGGTGCTGGTGTTCTTGGCGGAACCCATGGTGAGTCCTTATGAGGATGGGACGGGCGGGTCCGCCGATCGTAGACGGAAAGGGAGCGCCGTCGGCAGGGAGGGCGCGGGAATGGCCCGGACGCGTGGTCCGGGCCGGACGGCGGCGGGCGGCGGAGGGGACGGGCGGCGGAGGGGACAGGGCCCGGGCGGTACCGGCGAGGAAAATTTGAACCGGAGATGCGCATTACCTACCCTGGCGGGTATGCGGCTGCTGCGCTCCACCGACCTGGCCCTTCGCGTCCTGATGCGCCTGGCCGTCGCCGGCGACTCCACGCCCACCACCCGCGAGGTCGCGGCCGACATGCGGGTCCCGTACACGCACGCCGCCAAGGTCGTCGCCGAGCTGCAGCACCTCGGACTGCTGGAGGCCCGGCGCGGCAGGGGAGGCGGTCTCACGCTCACGGACAAGGGGCGCGCGGAGTCCGTCGGCGCGATCGTGCGGTCCTTCGAGGGGGAGGGTGACGTCGTCGAGTGCGAGGGCGAGACGCCGTGCCCGCTCGTCTCCGCGTGCCGGCTGCGGGGCGCCCTGCGGCGGGCCCAGGAGGCCTTCTACGCCTCGCTGGACCCGCTGACCGTCGCCGACGTCGTCGCCGCGCCGACCGGCCCCGTACTGCTGGGCATCAGCCGCAGGCCCCCGGACAGGCCCTCGGATTCGTAGGACCTGCCCCGGGGCCGTACGGGTCCGCCGTACGGGTCCTACGCGTTGGCCAGCCAGAGGTCCGGGCCGAACACCTCGTAGTGGATGTCGGAGGCGGGGACGCCCTTGGCGAGGAGCTGGGTCCGTACGGCGCGCATGAAGGGCAGCGGGCCGCAGAGGTAGGCGTGCGTGCCCGGTCGCACGGTCACTCCGGAGAGGTCGACCAGACCGGTCCGCTCGGCGGGGTGGCCGGGCTCGGGCAGCTCGTACCAGAAGTGGGTCTCCGCGTCGGGGAGTTCACCCGCGAACGCCTCGTGCTCGGCGCGCAGCGCGTGCTCGGCGGGGGAGCGGTCGGCGTGCACCACGGTGACGGGGGCCTTGTGGCCCGAGAGCGCCAGCTGCTCCAGCATGGCGATCATCGGGGTGACCCCGATGCCCGCGGAGGCGAGGAGGAGGGGGGCGTCCGTGTCGTCGAGGACCAGGTCGCCGTACGGCGCCGAGACCTCCAGGACGCTGCCCTCGCGGACGTGGGCGTGCAGATGGCTGGAGACCTCGCCCTCGGGGGTCGGCGTCCCGGTGTTCTCGTCGGCGCGCACCCGCTTGACGCTGATCCGGCGCTCCGGGGAACCGGGCGCGCCCGAGAGGCTGTACTGACGTATCTGGCGGGCGCCGTCGGGGAGTTCGACACCGACGGAGACGTACTGGCCGGCGCGGAAGTCGGGCAGGGGCGTGCCGTCGGCCGGGCGGATCCGGAAGCTGGCGACGTCGGCGGTCTCCTCGACGCGCGCGGTGACGATCCAGGGGTGCAGGGACCCGTCGTCCGCGTTCTCCTCGTACAGGCGCTTCTCGATGGCGATCAGTGCGTTCGCCATGAGCCAGTACACCTCGTCCCAGGCGGCGGCGACCTCGGCGGTGACCGCGTCGCCGAGCACGTCGACGATGGCGGCGAAGAGGTGCTCGTGCACGACCTTGTACTGGTCGGGCGCCACGCCGAGTGAGGCGTGCTTGTGGGCGATGCGGCTCAGCATCGCGTCGGGCCGCTCGTCGGGGCGTTCGACCAGGCAGGTGGCGAAGGCGGCGATGGATCCCGCCAGGGCCTGGCGCTGGGTGCCGGCGGCCTGGTTGCCGCGGTTGAACAGATCGCGGAGCAGTTCGGGGTGGGCGGCGAACAGGCCGGCGTAGAAGCGCTCGGTGATCTCGCCGATGGCGGCGCCTACGACGGGGAGGGTCGCGCGGACGGTGACGGCGGATTCTTCGGACAGCATCGGGACTCCTCAAGGCCGGGGCGGGAGCACGGGGTTGCACCCGACCGCCTGGGCCGCACACTAGTAAAACTTGCATCTGAGATGCAAATTAAAACCGGGGTGACAGACGGGGGCCGGACGCCCCTTACGGGTGGGTGGGTGAGCAGGCAGTATGTGCGTCAGAGCAGGACACCTCTCGTACGCGAGGCGTTCAGGCCGCGGTCGCCCGGCCGATCATGGTCGGCAACGCGCATGAAATGGTGTTGTGGTGGGATGCTCAGGTGCGCCGATCGTCTTCTAGGCGTGGGAGCAGGCGGCCTGACCAGCAAGGATGGGGAAGCGGAAGATGGACAAGCAGCAGGAGTTCGTGCTCCGGACACTGGAGGAGCGTGACATCCGGTTCGTACGTCTGTGGTTCACGGACGTGCTCGGCTTCCTGAAGTCGGTGGCCGTGGCCCCGGCCGAGCTGGAACAGGCCTTCGACGAGGGCATCGGCTTCGACGGTTCGGCCATCGAGGGCTTCGCCCGCGTATACGAGTCCGACATGATCGCCAAGCCGGACCCGTCCACCTTCCAGGTGCTGCCCTGGCGCGCCGAGGCCCCCGGCACGGCCCGCATGTTCTGCGACATCCTGATGCCGGACGGCTCCCCGTCCTTCGCGGACCCGCGCTACGTCCTCAAGCGGGCCCTCGCCAAGACCTCGGACCTGGGCTTCACCTTCTACACCCACCCCGAGATCGAGTTCTTCCTGCTCAAGGACCGCCCGCTCGACGGCTCGCGTCCCACCCCGGCCGACAACTCCGGCTACTTCGACCACACCCCGCAGAACGTCGGCCAGGACTTCAGGCGCCAGGCGATCACGATGCTGGAGTCGATGGGCATCTCGGTGGAGTTCAGCCACCACGAGGGCGCCCCCGGCCAGCAGGAGATCGACCTGCGCTACGCCGACGCGCTCTCCACGGCCGACAACATCATGACCTTCCGGCTGATCATGAAGCAGGTCGCGCTGGAGCAGGGGGTGCAGGCCACCTTCATGCCCAAGCCGTTCTCGGAGTACCCGGGCAGCGGTATGCACACCCACCTCTCCCTCTTCGAGGGCGACCGCAACGCGTTCTACGAGTCCGGCTCGGAGTACCAGCTCTCCAAGGTCGGCCGTTCCTTCATCGCCGGCCTGCTGCGGCACGCCGCGGAGATCTCCGCCGTCACCAACCAGTGGGTCAACTCCTACAAGCGCATCTGGGGCGGCTCGGAGCGCACCGCGGGCGCCGGCGGCGAGGCCCCCTCGTACATCTGCTGGGGCCACAACAACCGCTCCGCGCTCGTCCGCGTCCCGATGTACAAGCCCGGCAAGACCGGCTCGGCGCGGGTCGAGGTCCGCTCGATCGACTCGGGCGCGAACCCGTACCTGGCCTACGCGCTGCTGCTGGCCGCGGGCCTGAAGGGCATCGAGGAGGGCTACGAGCTTCCGCCGGGCGCCGACGACGACGTCTGGGCCCTCTCCGACGGCGAGCGCCGCGCCATGGGCATCGAGCCCCTCCCGCAGAACCTCGGCGAGGCCCTGGCCCTGATGCAGCGCAGCGAACTCGTGGCCGAGACCCTCGGCGAGCACGTCTTCGACTTCTTCCTGCGCAACAAGAAGGCGGAGTGGGAGGAGTACCGCAGCGAGGTCACGGCGTTCGAGCTGCGGAAGAACCTGCCGGTGCTGTAGGCGCAGGTCAGAGGTAATTTCCACGGTCCAGCACGCGGGGCCCACGGTCGTCGACCGTGGGCCCCGCGGCCGTTCCGGCGCGGGTGTCGTCCGACCGGCGGGACGCCTCGGCCCCGGAGCGCTTCGTGCGGTCCGGGGCCGAGGGGGGTGTGCCGTTTCGGGGAGCGTCAGGCGGCGGGGAAGCCGCCCGCGGCGCGGACCTCGGACAGGGCCTTCTTGATGATGACCTTCGCGAAGTAGCCGGCGCCGAAGAATATGCACTGGACGACGTACCAGAACTTCTCGGCTCCGGTCATCTCGACCAGCCCGTACTCGCTGAGAGCCTTCTTGACCGGGACCTTCTGGAAGTAGGCGGCACCGAAGTAGATGCAACCCAGGACGTACCAGAACTTCTCCGCCGAGGTGGTGGAACCCTGTCCGAGGTACTGCCGTTCTGCCATGACGCTCTGTGCCTTCCGATGACCGTGGATCCGGGGAACACGCCGCTCCGGCCCCGTGCGGGCAGCCTCGTGCCGCAGCCGCGCCGAGGCGCGGCCGCTTCGAGGCATGCCGAAGCTCGGGTGGAGATGGCGTGGGTGAGGTACATGTGTCACGGTGCCGTCCGTCGATCCGGCCGGCCGCCCCCCGGGATGAGCGCAGCATAGGGCAAGCGGCCTTGATCGTCACCTGGTAATGCCGAGGTCAGGGGCGTTGCCGGGGGCACCGGTGCGGCGTCGGGCGGCTCCACCGCCACGGCCGCCCTCGGCGCCGGCCGCGCTACGACACGCCGGAGGCGCTTCCCCGGTCCAGGTAGGCGGGGGAGACGGCCGCTGTGCTGACGCGCCGCGGCTTTCCCGTGCCGTCCGCCGGGAGTGTCCACAGGTCCGCCCCGTAGTCGCCGGGCAGCGCGTAGACGAGGGTGCGGCCGTCGCGCCAGACCACCTGGTCGTCGACGCTGCGCGGCTCGGCCAGCGCGGTCTCGTGCCCGGTGCGCAGATCGAGGACGTACAGATGCCAGGGTGCGTCCTTGGGCAGGCCCTCGACGCGCTTCTTGAAGGCGACCCGGGTGCCGTCGGGGGAGAGGGACGGGCACTCCACGTTCGTGTGCACCGTGGTGACCGTACGGGCGGCGAGGTCGCCGCGGATCAGATAGGTCGTGCCGTGCGTGGCCATGGTCGCGTAGAACGTGCGGTCGTCGTCCGCGAACGTCACGCCCCAGAAGTTGACGTCAGCCGACCGGTAGGTCCTGCCGTCCTTCACCACGCGATACGCCTCAAGGGACGGCGTCAGCTTCCCCGTGCGGGTGTCGACGATCGCCGCGCGGGTGGAGAAGTTCGTGCCCGCGTACGAGTCGCCGCCCACGAACGCCGTCCAGGCGGCGTACCGGCCGCTCGGCGAGACGCGGGCGCGGGAGGGGATGCCGGGGACGTCGTAGCGGGCCCGTACGCGCAGGGCGGAGTCGAGGATCACCGCCCGGTAGGTGTCCTGGACCGCGCCGTGCACCGCCTGGAGGCACACGCCGGTGCCCGAAGCGGCGTAGAAGCGCAGGCACTTGACCCTGGACGCGGTGCGCGGGCCCGACGGGTCGGAGGCCGGGACGGACGTCAGTTCGTCGCGGTGCGGACCCCACGCCATGTTCCGGAACACCAGCCGCCGGGAGTCGGTCAGGGAGACCGTCCCCGCGGTGATCCGGGGACCGCCCGGCTGCGCCTGGTTCCGGCGCTCCGCCCGCGCGGAGGCGTGCAGCACGGAGGCCGTGGCGACGCCCGCGAGGACGACCAGCGCCGAGACCAGGACCAGGATGCGGGTGCGCAGCGTCATACGAGGCCTTCTGAGGGGGTGCGGCGGACAGGGCGCAGGATCGTCGAGAACAGCGCGCACAGGGCGAGCGCCACGGCCGACGCCATGAGGGCCGTACGGTCGCCCCACACCGTCCAGGCGGCGCCGAAGGCGAGCGAGCAGACGAAGCGGGCGAGGGTCTGGCCCGTCTGGACCAGCGCGAGCCCGGACGAGCGCAGCTCCTCGGGCACGCCGTCCGAGGCCGCGGCCATCAGCACGCCGTCCGTGGCCGCGTAGAAGCCGCCGTGCAGCAGGAGGACGGCGAGCGGCAGCGCGGTGGCGTGCCAGGACGTCAGCAGCAGGCCGTACGCGAGGAGCAGGGCGCCGTGGCCGGCCAGGAACACCCGCCAGCGGCCGGCCCGGTCCGCGAGCCGGCCGAGCGGGACGGCCAGCAGCAGGAACGCGGCGGCGGTGCCGACGGGGAGCAGCGCGAACCAGCGGTCCGGCACCCCGAGCCTGCGCTGGAGCAGCAGGAACACGAACGAGTCGCTGACGGTGGCGAGGCCGAGCAGGAGCGCGCAGAGCGTGATGCCGCGCAGCTCCCGGCGCCGCAGCAGGCCGAGGGCGGCGCGCAGGGTGGGCCGACGGTCCGGGGAGCCGGCGGCCACCGCAGAGACGGCACTCCCGCCGTTCCCGGCCTCGTCGGCGGCCCCCGTACGGGCGGCACTTCCGCCGTTCCCGGCCCTGGCGGCGACCACCGTACGGATGCCGCTCCCGTCGTTCCCGGCCTCGGCGCCGACCCCGGATCGAGTCCCGCGGGTCTCCATGGACGGGCCCGCGGGCCGGGTGACCCCGCCGCCCGGTACGAACAGCACCAGCACCAGCACGCCCACCACGGCCACGCAGAAGCTCACGGTGAACACGGCGTCGTAGCCGTCGACGGTCTCCCGGAGGATCAGGAAGGCGACGAGCGGGCCCAGCAGGGCGCCCGCCGTGTCCATCGCGCGGTGGACGCCGAAGGCGCGGCCGCGGCCCTCGGGGCTGCTCGACAGCGAGATGAGGGCGTCGCGCGGGGCGGTGCGCAGGCCCTTGCCGGTGCGGTCGAGGGCGAGGACCAGGCCGATGGGGGTCAGGGTCCTGGCCAGCAGGAGCAGCGGTTTGCACAGGGCCGACAGGGCGTACCCCGCGCCCGCGACCCATTTGTGGCGCCCGCCGCCGCGGTCGGCGAGATGTCCCCCGGCCAGGCGTACCAGTGCCGAGAAGCCGTTGTAGATCCCGTCGAGGAGCCCGAAGCCGAGGGGGGACAGACCGAGGCCCGCCACCAGGTACAGGGGCAGGACGGCCGTGACCATCTCCGAGGAGACGTCGGTGATCAGGCTGACCGTGCCGAGGGCCAGCACCGTGGGTCCGACCGCGGTGAGGCGCCGCCCGGCACGGGGCCGGGCGGCGCTCTCCGCGGACGCCGCCGCGGCCTCGGGTGCACCGGCGCGGCTGTCCGCTACGTACATGTCAGGACGTCCAGATGCCCGTGATGTCCTTGCCGGAGGCCGCGTTGCCCGCGTGGGACGTGAGGCCCTGCATGTCCTCCAGGGTGCGCAGCAGGTCGTAGTGGTTGTACGTGGTGGCGGACGACGACCCCGGGGTCACCTGCTGGCCGTAGAGGACGGTCGGGATCTTGTTGCCGGCCAGCCGGTTGTCCTCGTCGAAGGTGACGACGAGCAGGCTGTTGTGGGTCTTGGCCCAGGTCGCGTACGCGCTCAGGTTGGTGTTCAGCCAGGTGTCACCGGTGGACACCGAGCAGTCGTGCATGTCGCTGCACAGGTTCGGGACCACGAAGGAGACCTGCGGGAGCGTCGTGTAGTCCGTCGGGAACTGGGCGAACGTCTTCGCGCTGGACGTCGGCACGTTGCTGAAACCGAACCACGGGTTGTGCTTGCGCGCGTAGTTGCCGCTGCTGCACGTGGTCGAACCCTGGCTCGGCAGCGTCTCGTTGTAGCTGCCCCACGTCCTGCCCGCGGCGATCAGCTCGGAGGCGAGGTTGGGGGCGGAGGAGAAGCCGGGGGTGTAGCAGCTGTCGTCCGTGATCCCCTGGGTGGAACCGGAGAACAGGGCGAAGTAGTTGGGCTGGCTCGGGTGCGTCTCGGCGTACGACTGGGTGAGGTTGGCCCCGCCGGTCTTCAGCGAGTTGATGTACGGGGCGCTGGAGGAGCCGATCACCTGGCTGTACGCGTGGTTCTCGAAGACCACGACGACGACGTGGTCCGGGGTCGGGACCGTGGATGCGGCGTGCGCGGGGGCCGAGCCGGCGAGCCCGCTCCACAGTCCCACCGCGGCAGCGGTGAAGGCGAGGGCGGATGCCACGACGGCACGGCTGCGGGTGTACACGTTTCTGCCGGACACTTCTGACCTCCGGTGGGGGGAGAGGCGACGGTGGCGGTGCGGACAGAGCATGTGCACGCCAACATTCCCCCGGTTCACATCCCTCAACCCGAGGGGTGAAGATCGGATGAACTGCTGCCTCTCCCTCCTTTGTACCGCCTCGCACGGCCGTCGGTACGGGGCGCAACCGCGCGAACGGGGGTTAGGCTCGGGCGCGTACGGCCTTGATCGGACCCGTGTGCGGAACGACGGGACCGGGCGTGCGGCATCGATCGACAGGAGGCCGGGATGACGGCGCCGGGGCGCAGGAGCAGTACCTTCACACGGCTGCTGCGGCACGGCTTCACCGATCCCTCGGCGGCCGAGCGGCTCCTGGAGGGGCCCGAACTGGCACCCGTACGGTCCGACCCGGTCCTCCTGGACGCGCTGGGCGCCACGGCCGACCCCGACCTCGCCCTGCTCGGGCTCGTCCGGCTCGTCGAGGCGCAGGAAGGCCACTCCGCCCAGCGGGAGCTCCTCGACACCCTGATCGCCGCCAAGCCGCTGCGTGACCGGCTGCTCGGGGTCCTCGGAGCCTCCGCCGCGCTCGGCGACCACCTCGCCCGGCACCCCCACGACTGGCAGGTCCTCGTCACCTACGAGGCCCGTGACCTGCACCCCGGCGTCGAGGAGTTCGAGCGCGGGCTGGCCGAGGCCACCGACCCCGTCTCGCTGCGCGTGGCCTACCGCCGCTGTCTGCTCTCCATCGCCGCCCGCGACGTGTGCGGCACCACCGACCTCGCCCAGACCGCCGCCGAACTCGCCGACCTCGCCACCGCGACCCTGCGCACCGCGCTCGCCATCGCCCGGACCGCCGCCCCCGACGACGCAGCCCTGTGCCGGCTCGCGGTGATCGCGATGGGCAAGTGCGGGGGACACGAGCTCAACTACGTGTCCGACGTCGACGTCATCTTCGTCGGGGAGAGCGCGGAGGGCGCCGACGAGGGCAAGGCCCTCCAGGCGGCCACCCGGCTCGCCTCGCACATGATGCGGATCTGCTCGGAGACGACGGTCGAGGGCAGCATCTGGCCGGTCGACGCCAATCTCCGCCCCGAGGGACGCAACGGCCCCCTGGTGCGCACGCTCAGCAGCCACCTCGCCTACTACCAGCGGTGGGCCAAGACCTGGGAGTTCCAGGCGCTGCTCAAGGCCCGCCCGGTGGCCGGGGACCTGGAGCTCGGCGCGGAGTACGTCGACACCCTGGCCCCGCTGGTGTGGCAGGCCGCCGAGCGGGAGAACTTCGTCGCCGACGTGCAGAAGATGCGGCGCCGGGTCGTGGAGAACATCCCGGCCGCCGAGATCGAACGCGAACTGAAGCTCGGCCCCGGCGGCCTCAGGGACGTCGAGTTCGCCGTCCAGCTCCTTCAGCTGGTGCACGGCCGGGCCGACACCACCCTGCGCAGCGGCACCACCCTGGACGCCCTGAAGGCCCTCGCCGCCGGCGGCTACGTCGGCCGCGCCGACGCCGTCCAGTTCGACGAGGCCTACCGCTTCCTGCGCTCCATGGAGCACCGCATCCAGCTGTTCCGGCTGCGGCGCACCCACCTGGTCCCGCAGGACGAGGCCGATCTGCGCCGCATCGGCCGGTCACTGGGCCTGCGCGCCGATCCCGCCGTCGAACTGAACCGGGAGTGGAAGCGGCACGCGGCCATGGTCAGGCGGCTGCACGAGAAGCTCTTCTACCGGCCGCTCCTCGACGCCGTGGCCCAGCTGGCGCCCGGCGAGACCCGGCTCAGCGCCGACGCGGCCCGGGAACGGCTCGTCGCACTCGGGTACGCCGATCCGGCCGGCGCCCGGCGCCATCTGGAGGCGCTGGCCTCCGGGGTCAGCCGCAAGGCCGCCATCCAGCGGACGCTCCTCCCCGTGCTGCTCGGCTGGTTCGCGGACTCCGCCGACCCCGACGCCGGACTGCTCAACTTCCGCAAGGTCTCGGACGCGCTGGGCAAGACCCCCTGGTACCTGCGGCTGCTCAGGGACGAGGGCGCCGCCGCCGAGAACCTCGCGCGAGTGCTCTCCGCGGGCCGGCTCGCCCCCGACCTGCTGATGCGCGCCCCGGAGGCGGTGGCCCTGCTGGGCGACGGGGAGAGCGGCGGCCTCGAACCGCGCGGCCGGGCCCAGCTGGAACAGGAGATCCTCGCCGCGGTACGGCGGGCCGACGGCGGCGAGCAGGCCGTGACCGTCGCGCGCGGGGTCCGGCGCCGCGAACTGTTCCGTATCGCCGCGACGGACATCGTCGCCAGCTACGGGACCGAGGAGACACCGGCCGTCGCCGACCAGGGCGCGCTGGTCGACCTCGTCGGCGGAGCGGTCTCGGACCTCACGGCGGCGACGCTCGCGGGCACCCTGCGGGCCGTGGTGCGCGACGGCTGGGGCGACACCCTGCCCACCCGGTTCGCGGTGATCGGGATGGGCCGCTTCGGCGGCCACGAGCTCGGCTACGGCTCCGACGCCGACGTGCTGTTCGTGCACGAGCCCCGCGAGGGCGTGGACGAGCAGGAGGCGGCGCGGGCCGCGAACGCCGTGGTCTCCGAGATGCGGCGGCTGCTCCAGATCCCCAGCGCCGACCCGCCGCTGCTGATCGACGCGGACCTGCGGCCCGAGGGGAAGTCCGGGCCGCTGGTACGGACACTGAAGTCGTACGAGGCCTACTACCGGCGCTGGTCGCTGGTGTGGGAGTCGCAGGCGCTGCTGCGGGCGGAGGTCGTGGCCGGGGACGCGGACCTCGGGAGCCGCTTCATCGAGCTGGTCGATCCGCTCCGGTACCCGGCGGAGGGCCTCGGCGAGGACGCCGTACGGGAGATCCGGCGGCTCAAGGCCCGGATGGAGTCCGAGCGGATGCCGCGCGGCGCCGACCCGACCCTGCACACCAAACTGGGGCGCGGCGGCCTGTCCGACGTGGAGTGGACGGTCCAGCTGATGCAGCTGCGGCACGGCTGGACCGAGCCGGGCCTCAGGACGACCAGGACCCGTGAGGCGCTGGCCGCGGCGCGCGCGGCGGACCTGCTGTCCACGGAGGACGCGGCCACGCTGGACGAGGCCTGGGTGCTGGCCACCCGGGTGCGCAACGCCGTGATGCTGGTGCGGGGCAGGGCCGGTGACACCTTCCCCTCGGACGGGCGCGAGCTGGCCGCCGTGGGCCGCTATCTCGGCTACGACCCGGGGCACGTCGGAGACATGCTCGACGACTACCGGCGCACCACCAGGCGGGCCCGCGCCGTGGTGGACGAACTGTTCTACGGAACACCAGGCGGTCACTGAACGTGACGGCGGGCGGGGTCAGTCCTCCGCCCCCAGGGCCGGCGTCCCGCGCGTCCCCGGCACCCACTGCGGCAGCGAGTAGGGCAGCGCGCCGTACCACAGGCGCGTCACCGCGAAGCCGAAGGCGAGGCACAGCATGCCGCCCACCGCGTCCAGCCAGAAGTGGTTGGCGGTGGCGACGATGACGACGAGGGTCGCCACCGGGTACAGGAGGCCGAGGATCCGCGCCCAGGGGGTCCTGGCCAGCGCGAACAGGGTCAGTCCGCACCACAGGGACCAGCCGATGTGCATGGACGGCATCGCGGCGTACTGGTTGGACATGTGCTTGAGATCGCCGGAGGCCATGGAACCCCAGGTCTCGTGGACCATGACCGTGTCGACGAAGGTGCTGCCGGTCATCAGACGGGGTGGCGCGAGCGGGAAGAAGTAGTAGCCGAGCAGGGCCACCGCCGTGGTGGCGAAGAGCGCGAGACGGGCCGCCGCGTAGCGGCCGGGATGACAGCGGTACAGCCAGACCAGGACACTCAGCGTCACCACGAAGTGCAAGGTCGCGTAGTAGTAGTTCATCCCGATGATCAGCCATCCGACCGAGTTCACCGCGTGGTTGACGGACTCCTCGACGGCGACACCGAGATGGTGCTCCAGCCGCCAGATCCAGTCCGCGTTGCGGAGGGCCTCGCGTCTCTGCTCCGGCACCGCGTTGCGGATCAGCGAGTACGTCCAGTAACTCACGGCGATGAGCAGGACTTCGAACCAGAGGCGGGGGCGACGCGGGGTACGCATATGGCGCAGGAGCGCGTTCCCCGCCTTCTCCTCCGCGACGGGCCGTGGAGTGGCCTGACGGCCTTCCAGTGACGTCACGGTCGTATCACCCATAGGCACAGAGTCTGCCAGAAAAGGCTTCCCCCACCCATGATCCCCGGGTCGGGTCCCGGCCGCACTTTCTACACCCGTGGGAGTGCTTCGCCCCCTTTGTCGTCCTGCTCAGGGACGATTCCGGTCCCCCGGGGCAGAAGCGGTCGAACCGCGCACCACGAGTTCCGGCATGAACACGAACTCGCTGTGCGGCGCCGGCGTGCCGCCGATCTCCTCCAGGAGCGTGCGCACCGCGGCCTGGCCCATCGCGGGGACCGGCTTGCGGACCGTGGTGAGCGGCGGGTCGGTGAAGGCGATCAGCGGGGAGTCGTCGAATCCCACGACCGAGATGTCCGTGGGAACCTCCAGGCCGCGCTGGCGCGCCGCCCGTATCGCGCCGAGCGCCATCATGTCGCTGGCGCAGACGATCGCCGTGCAGCCGCGGTCCATGAGCGCGCTCGCCGCGGCCTGGCCGCCCTCCAGCGTGTACAGCGAGTGCTGGACCAGCCGCTCCTCGATGTCCGCGGGGCTCAGGTCCAACTGCTCCTGCATCGAGCGCACGAAGCCCTCGATCTTGCGCTGCACCGGCACGAACCGCTTGGGGCCGAGGGCGAGTCCGATGCCGGTGTGCCCGAGCGAGGCGAGATGCGTGACCGCGAGGGCCATCGCCGCGCGGTCGTCCGGCGAGATGAACGGCGCCTGCACCTTCGGCGAGAAGCCGTCCACCAGGACGAAGGGGACGCCGCGGCCCCGCAGTTGCTCGTAGCGCTGCATGTCCGCCGAGGTGTCGGCGTGCAGTCCGGAGACGAAGATGATGCCGGCGACCCCGCGGTCGACCAGCATCTCGGTCAGCTCGTCCTCGGTGGAACCGCCCGGGGTCTGGGTCGCGAGCACCGGGGTGTATCCCTGGCGCGTCAGCGCCTGCCCGATCACCTGCGCGAGCGCGGGGAATATCGGGTTCTCCAGCTCGGGGGTTATGAGGCCCACCAGGCCCTCGCTGCGCTGCCGCAGCCGCACCGGGCGCTCGTAGCCGAGGACGTCGAGGGCGGCGAGGACTGACTGGCGGGTGGTCGCCGCGACGCCCGGCTTCCCGTTCAGGACGCGACTGACCGTCGCCTCACTGACCCCCGCCTGGGCCGCGATGTCGGCAAGCCGTGTGGTCACAGGATTGGACTGTACCGGTCGCATCTCACCCTGCCCACCAACCAGACGCCGTGTGCGGGCGGTTGATCGGCCCGCTCCGGGCTGCTGCGTCATCGCGCTCCCTCGTGATTCTGGTCGGCTCGGTGTCCCGTGCGTGCGTCGCGCGGGAAAGGGTGGCTCCTGCAAGACGCTGACGGGCTGATGATCCCTGTATGCGACATCCGTGGCAAGAGCTTGCAGAGTCTTGCACAGGGCGCGGGATGTGTGCTGAGCGGCCCGCAGCGGGGTTTCGGGAAGGATGCCGCGAGGTCACGGCCGCATAACTGTCGTCAGGTCTTGCACTTTTTTGCTGCAAGGTCTTTCGCACCGCTTACATCGCTGTTACGTTCACGTCGCCCGGCGGACGCAACGGCGCAGTCGGCAAGTCGGCAGGGGAACCGGGCGGGACCGGTTCCTCACCCACTCGGGCTTTCACCCTCAAGGAGAACTCATGCGGCGTGGCATAGCGGCCAGTGCGCTGGTGGCGTCTTTCGCCCTCGCGGCGACGGCCTGCGGCGGCAGCGGCAGTGACAGCAGCGACAAGGCCAGCGGGCCGGTCACCATCACGTGGTGGGACACGTCCAACGCCACCAATGAGGCGCCGACGTACAAGGCCTTGGTCAAGGAGTTCGAGGCCGCCAACAAGAACATCAAGGTCAAGTACGTCAACGTGCCCTTCGACCAGGCGCAGAACAAGTTCGACACGGCCGCCGGTGCCTCCGGCGCCCCGGACGTCCTGCGCTCCGAGGTCGGCTGGACCCCCGCCTTCGCCAAGAAGGGCTACTTCCTGCCCCTGGACGGCACCGCCGCCCTCGCGGACCAGGCCAAGTTCAAGCCCAACCTGATCGAGCAGGCCAAGTTCGACGGCAAGACCTACGGTGTGCCGCTCGTCACGGACACCCTGGCGCTCGTCTACAACAAGGCGCTGTTCACGAAGGCCGGCATCACCGAGGCCCCCAAGACGTGGAGCGACCTGAAGAAGGACGCCGCCACCATCAAGTCGAAGACGGGCGTCGACGGCTACTGGGGCTCGACCCAGGCCTACTACGCGATGAACTTCCTCTACGGCGAGGGCACCGACACCGTCGACGCCTCCGCGAAGAAGATCACGGTCGACTCTCCCGCCGCGAAGAAGGCGTACGGCACCTGGCTGGGCCTCTTCTCCGGCAAGGGCCTGCACAAGGCGGACACCACCGCCGACGCCTACGCCCACATCCAGGACGCCTTCGTCAACGGCAAGGTCGCCGCGATCGTCCAGGGTCCCTGGGAGATCACGAACTTCTACAAGGGTTCGGCGTTCTCGGACAAGACCAACCTCGGCATCGCGACCGTCCCGGCCGGCTCCACCGGCAAGGCGGGCGCCCCGACCGGCGGCCACAACCTCGCGGTCTACGCCGGCTCGGACAAGGCCCACCAGGCCGCCTCGCTGAAGTTCGTCAACTTCATGACCTCGGCGAAGTCCCAGGCCACCATCGCGCTGAAGAACTCCACGCTGCCCACGCGTGACGACGCCTACACCGACGCCGTCAAGGCCGACCCGGGCATCGCCGGCTACGGCACGGTCCTCGCCGCCGCCCAGCCGCGCCCGGCACTGCCGGAGTACAGCTCCCTGTGGGGCCCGCTGGACACCGAGCTGCCCAAGATCGCGGGTGGCAAGGAGTCCCTGGACAAGGGTCTGAGCAACGTCGAGCTGGCCATCGCCAAGCTGGTGCCGGACTTCAGCAAGTGAGCCCGTGTGGCCGCCGGATCCCTCCCCTGCCCGACTCCGGTCGGGCCGGGGGGACCCCCGAGAAGCGGGGACACGGACCCGGCGGCCACCGGCTGTGTGCGCCCAACTCCTGATCTTGCAGAAGGTGTCGAACCATGACAGTCGCCATCGACCGCGCGACCGGCAAGCCGCGCGGTGACCGAGCACCGCGTCCCGGCCGGATGCAGCGTCTCAAGCACTCGTACCAGAAGTACTGGTACGCGTACGCGATGATCGCCCCGGTCGTCGTCGTACTCGGCGGATTGGTGCTCTATCCGCTGGTTCGGGGCCTCTATCTCACGCTCACGGACGCCAACAGCCTCAACTCGGCCCGCACGATCGGCGTCAACCACATCGACGCCACCTACAAGTTCATCGGCCTGGACAACTACAAGGACATCCTGTGGGGTCCGACGTCGTACGACCGCTTCTGGTCGCACTTCATCTGGACCATCGCCTGGACCGTCATCTGCGTCGCGCTGCACTACTGCGTCGGCCTGGGCCTCGCGCTCCTGCTCAACCAGAAGCTGCGCGGCCGCACGTTCTACCGCCTGATCCTGGTGCTGCCCTGGGCCGTGCCCACCTTCGTCACCGTCTTCGGCTGGCGCTTCATGCTCGCCGACGGCGGGATCATCGACTCCATGCTCCACGCGGTGCACCTGCCGGCGCCCTCGTGGCTGGAGGACACCTTCTGGCAGCGGTTCGCCGCGATCATGGTCAACACCTGGTGCGGTGTGCCGTTCATGATGGTGTCGCTGCTCGGCGGACTCCAGTCCATCGACACCACGCTGTACGAGGCGGCCGAGATGGACGGCGCGAACAAGTGGCAGCAGTTCCGGTTCGTGACGCTGCCGGGCCTCAGGTCGGTCAGCTCCACCGTGGTGCTCCTCGGCATCATCTGGACCTTCAACCAGTTCGCCGTGATCTTCCTGCTGTTCGGCAACACCGCGCCGGACGCGCAGATCCTCGTCACCTGGGCCTACTACCTCGGCTTCGGACAGCAGCCGCGTGACTTCGCCCAGTCGGCCGCCTACGGCATGCTGCTGCTGGCCATCCTGATCGTCTTCACCTCCTTCTACCGCCGCTGGCTGAACCGCAATGACCAGCAGCTCGCGATCTGAGGCGGGAGCCCCCATGACTGCCACCACACCCCCCGACTCCAAGCTCAAGCGCCCGGTCGCGTGGACCGCGTTCGCGTCCTTGTCACGCGACCCCGCACGCGGGCGCGGCCGGCGCAGCCTCGCCGGGACGCTCGCCTCCCACGGCATCCTGACCGTCGCCAGCCTGATCGCGCTGTTCCCGATCGCGTGGCTCGTCTTCCTGTCCCTGGGCCCGGGCGAGGACGACTATCTGCACCCCGGACGCATCTGGCACACGATGACGTTCGGCAACTACTCCTTCGTGCTCCAGCACACGAACTTCTTCGAGTGGATGAAGAGTTCGCTCATCGTGTCGCTCGGCACCACGCTCATCGGCGTGATGGTCGCGGCCACCACCGGCTACGCGGTCTCGCGCATGCGCTTCCCCGGCTACAAGAAGTTCATGTGGGTCCTGCTGGTCACCCAGATGTTCCCGATCGCCGTGCTGATCGTGCCGATGTACCAGATCCTCTCGGACCTGCAGCTCATCGACTCCTACTTCGGTCTGATCCTCGTCTACTGCTCGACGGCGGTGCCCTACAGCGCCTGGCTGCTCAAGGGCTACTTCGACACCATCCCGTTCGAGATCGACGAGGCCGGACGCGTCGACGGACTGAGCCCCTTCGGCACCTTCTTCCGGCTGATCCTGCCGCTCGCCAAGCCGGGCCTCGCGGTCGCCGCGTTCTACAACTTCATCACCGCGTTCGGTGAGGTCGCCTTCGCCTCGACGTTCATGCTGGACGACTCGAAGTACACCTTCGCCGTCGGCCTCCAGAGCTTCGTCAGCGAGCACGACGCGCAGCGCAACCTGATGGCGGCCACCGCCGTCCTGGTCGCGATACCCGTCTCCCTCTTCTTCTACCTCGTGCAGAAGAACCTGGTGACCGGACTCACCGCGGGCGGTACCAAGGGCTGATCCGCAAGGACGCCCCCACGACGCCCAGACTCCCGCGCGCTCCTCGCGCGCGGGTGGCGGCCGCGGTGCCCATCCGACCCCGCCAGTACCGCGGCCGCCTCATCACTCCCCCCGCCCCGAAGCCTCCCGCCCCGCGCGCCCGGCCTCGTGCGAGCAGGGGTCCTGCCCCCACACCCGATTTCCTCCCCACGCCCGGCCGCACCCGGACGAGGGGACCCTCATCGCATCAAGGACGCCATGAGCCAGCACCCCGCCGACCAGGCCCCGAACTCCGTTCTCGCCACCGTCGCCGCGCATCGCGACTGGTGGCGCGACGCGGTGATCTACCAGGTCTATCCGCGCAGTTTCGCCGACAGCAACGGCGACGGCATGGGCGACCTGGAGGGCGTACGTTCCCGACTCCCGTATCTGCGCGACCTCGGCGTGGACGCCGTGTGGCTCAGCCCGTTCTACGCCTCGCCGCAGGCCGACGCCGGCTACGACGTGGCGGACTACCGGGCCGTCGACCCGATGTTCGGCAACCTGCTGGACGCCGACGCCCTGATCCGCGACGCCCACGGCCTGGGCCTGCGGATCATCGTCGACCTCGTGCCCAACCACTCCTCCGACCAGCACGAGTGGTTCAAGCGCGCGCTGCGAGAGGGCCCCGGCTCCTCCCTGCGCGACCGCTACCACTTCCGCCCCGGCAAGGGCGAGAACGGCGAACTGCCGCCCAACGACTGGGAGTCCATCTTCGGCGGCCCGGCCTGGACCCGGGTCACCGAGCCGGACGGCACCGCCGGTGAGTGGTACCTGCACCTCTTCGCGCCCGAGCAGCCCGACTTCAACTGGGAACACCCGGCCGTGGGCGACGAGTTCCGCTCGATCCTGCGCTTCTGGCTGGACATGGGCGTCGACGGGTTCCGAATCGACGTCGCGCACGGCATGGTCAAGGCGGAGGGCCTGCCGGACCTCGGCGGCCACGACCAGCTCAAACTGCTGGGCAACGATGTCATGCCGTTCTTCGACCAGGACGGCGTGCACGACATCTACCGGCAGTGGCGCACGATCCTCGACGAGTACTCGGGCGAGCGCATCTTCGTCGCCGAGGCGTGGACGCCCACCGTCGAGCGCACCGCGAACTACGTGCGCCCCGACGAGCTGCACCAGGCCTTCAACTTCCAGTACCTGGGCTCCCACTGGGACGCGGCCGAGCTGCGCGCGGTGATCGACCGCACGCTCGACGCGATGCGCCCGGTCGGCGCGCCCTCCACCTGGGTGCTGTCCAACCACGACGTGACCCGGCACGCCACCCGCTTCGCCAACGAGGCCGGCCTCGGCACCCAGATCCGCACCGCGGGCGACCGCGAGCTCGGTCTGCGCCGGGCCCGCGCGGCGAGCCTGCTGATGCTGGCGCTGCCCGGCTCGGCCTACGTCTACCAGGGCGAGGAGCTCGGCCTGCCGGACGTCGTCGACCTGCCGGACGAGGCCCGCCAGGACCCGGCGTTCTTCCGGGGCGCCGGACAGGACGGCTTCCGCGACGGCTGCCGGGTGCCGATCCCGTGGACCCGCACCGGCTCCTCGTACGGCTTCGGCGACGGCGGCAGCTGGCTGCCGCAGCCGGCCGAGTGGGCCGAGCTGAGCGTCGAGGCGCAGTCCGGCGTGGCCGGTTCCACCCTGGAGCTGTACCGCGACGCGCTCGCGGTCCGGCGGGAGCGGGCCGACCTCGGCGCGGGCGACACCGTCACCTGGCTGACCGCCCCGGAGGGCGTACTCGCCTTCCGGCGGGGCGACTTCGTCTGCACCGCCAACACGGGGAGCGCCTCCGTGACCGTTCCCGCCCACGGCCGGGTGCTCGTCGCCAGCGGCGAGGTGACCGTGTCGCAGGACGGCACGGCGCAGCTGCCCGCGGACACCACCGTCTGGTGGGCCGTCTGACCCACGCGTGACCTGACCCGCGCGTGAACCGACCCGCGCGGAAGCGGTACCCCGGTCCTGACCACCGGAGCACCGCTTCCGCGCGGGCCTCTTTTTCCGCGGCCGCTACTGCCAGGTGTCGCTCACCGTGTATCCGGAGCCCGAGCCCGTCGTGTACGAGCGGTTGCTCCCGGACTCCCAGGTCACCGCGCCCGAGGCGTCCTTCTTGATGTACTTGTACGTGAAGGACGTCGACTTGGGCACGATCGCCAGCCGGCCCCAGTACGGGTACGAGGCCGAGGACAGCGGGATCGCGTCGGCGGTGTTCCACGAGCCGAGCGCCGGGACCGAGCCGACGACGTACACGTTGGTGCCGTAGACGGTCGTCGCCGTCACCCCGAACGTCAGGTCCGTGGCGTCGGCGTCGGCCACGTTCCAGGAGTTCTGAGCCGTCACCGCCGCCGTGCCGGTGGTCAGGGTCCTGTTGGCGTTGGACTCCCAGGTGACGTTCCCCGAGGAGTCCTTCTTGATGTACTTGTACGTGATCGCGCTGTTCGCCGGTACGGAGACGTCCGCCTTCCAGACGGGGTAGCCGGACGAGGACAGTTTCACCGCGTTCGCCGTGTTCCAGCCGCCGAGCGCGGAGGCCGAACCCACCACGTACACGTCCGTGCCTGAGGTGGTCGAGGCGTACTCGTCGAAGGTGGCCGTGACCGTGCCCGGATCGGTGCCGCCGCCTCCTCCGCTCCCGCCGCCGCAGTTGACGGTGCAGACGTAGTCGGGGTCGTAGAACGCGACGGCCCCCTTGGCGGGCACGGTCAGCGACGCCCTGCCGCCGGTGACGGTGACCGAGGTGGCGCCGCCGTCGATGACGTTCGGATAGGTGCCGTCGGCGAGGCCGGTCGTGTACGTGTACGTGTTCGCGGCCGAGCTGTTGTTGATGGCGACGAACCCGGCGCCGCCCCGGCCGAAGCCGATCACGTTGGACGCGGGGGACTGCCAGTTCGCGACCGCGTACCCGGCGGCCGCGTTGTGCCAGCCGATCATGCCGGAGACCGCGGGGTCACGGTCCAGGCAGTACCAGCCGGAGGAGCAGTCCGTGTCGGTGACGAATCCGCCGCCCGAGTTCGGCGGGGCCTGGTCGCTCTGGCTGAAGGTCCAGCCGGAGTACACCGACGGCCGGCCGTAACCGCGGGCCAGCTGGTAGACGTTGGCGAGCACCGCGGTGGCGCCGTCCTTGTAGCTCAGCGAGTAGCCGTTGCGCTCGGTGTCGTGGTTGGTGACCATGGTGTTGGAGTGCGCCTCGGCGACCAGTCCCCAACTGCTGCCGAAGCTCGACAGGTTGGCGATGTCGCCCTGGAACTGCGCCTTGATCTGGGAGGCGAAGCTGAAGTCGAGGACGTCACCGGTGCCGTAGTACTCGTCGACGGAGGGCGGGGTGCCGGGATAGACCTCCTGGGTGATGAACGGCGCCGAGCCCGAGGTCGTGGTGTGCAGTCCGGCGACGATGGCGCTCATGTCGGCGGCGTCGATGTGCTTGGCCGCGTCGACCCGGAAGCCGTCGACGCCCAGGTCGATCTGCGCGTTGAGGAAGCCGGTGATCTTCGAGCGGACGTTGCTCTCGGCGGTGTCCAGGTCGGGCAGGCCGAGCAGTTCGCAGTGCTGCACCTGGTAGCGGTTGGTCCAGTCGGTGATGGTCGTCGTGCAGTCGTCGCTGTCGGCCGGGTCGTAGTCCGGGGTGTCGTACTTGTTGGTGATGACCGTGCCGTTGTATCCGGTCCCGGTCTGGGCGGCGGTGTGGTTGATCACCGCGTCGGTGTAGACCTTGATGCCGGCCGCGTGACACGTGTCGACCATGGACTTGAACGCCGCCGCCGTGCCGAAACGGCTGTTCAGGCTGTAGGAGTAGGGCTGGTAGACGTCCCACCAGTAGTAGTTGGACTGCTTCAACGACTCCTCGGGCGGGGCCACTTGGACCGCCCCGTAGCCGGCCGGGTCGAGCACGTTCGTACACTCGGACGCGACCGACTTCCAGTTCCACTCCCACAGGTTGGCGATCACGTCGCCGTTGGGGATGCCGGTGTCCGCCGCCGCTGCCTGCTGTGCGGGCAGTGCGGCCAGTCCGCCGAGCGCCAGCGCCACGGTCGCCAGCAGCCGGGGGACCCTTCTTCGTCGTAAGGCCATCGGGGATGCGGCTCCTCTCCGGATCGGTCAGCGCGGCCGCGGGGGTGCGGAGCTGACCCGTGTGGAGCGTGGGACCGCCCAAGGGGGCGCGTCAATAAGGAAGTTGAAAGTTATTTCGACATCTTGCTGAAACATGATTGCAAGCGGTACGTTCCGATCCCCCCACCCGCACGACGTAGTGCAGGAGTACACACATGGCAAGGAAGACGCTTGCCGCCTCGTTCGCCCTCGTGGCGGGCCTGGCGGTCTCGGTGACCGTTCCCCCCGGTACGGCCGCGGCCTCGCCGCCCGGCACCAAGGACGTCACCGCCGTCCTGTTCGAGTGGAAGTTCGACTCGGTCGCCAAGGAATGCACCAACACGCTGGGCCCCGCCGGATACGGCTACGTCCAGGTGTCCCCGCCCGCCGAGCACATACAGGGCTCGCAGTGGTGGACCTCGTACCAGCCCGTCAGCTACCGGATCGCCGGACGGCTCGGCGACGCCACCGCCTTCAAGAACATGATCAACACCTGTCACGCGGCCGGTGTGAAGGTCGTGGCGGACACGGTGATCAACCACATGGCTGCCGGATCCGGCACCGGAACCGGCGGCTCCTCGTACACGAAGTACAACTACCCGGGCCTCTACACGTCCGCCGACATGGACGACTGCACGGCCTCCGTCAGCGACTACACCAACCGCGCCAACGTCCAGAACTGCGAACTCGTCGGCCTCGCCGACCTGGACACCGGCGAGGAGCACGTCCGGGCGACCATCGCCGGCTACATGAACAGCCTGCTCGGCTACGGCGTCGACGGGTTCCGCATCGACGCCGCCAAGCACATCCCCGCGGCCGACCTCGCCAACATCAAGTCCCGGCTGAGCAATCCGTCCGTCTACTGGAAGCAGGAGGTCATCTACGGCTCGGGCGAGGCCGTCCAGCCCACCGAGTACACCGGCAACGGCGACGTCCAGGAGTTCCGCTACGCCTACGACCTCAAGCGGGTCTTCAACAACGAGAACCTCGCCTACCTGAAGAACTACGGCGAGGGCTGGGGCTACATGAGCAGCTCCGTCGCGGCCGTCTTCGTCGACAACCACGACACCGAGCGCAACGGCTCGACGCTCAACTACAAGGACGGGGCGAACTACACCCTCGCCAACGTCTTCATGCTCGCCTACCCCTACGGCGCCCCCGACATCAACTCCGGCTACGAATGGTCGGACGCGGACGCCGGACCTCCCAACGGCGGTACCGTCAACGCCTGTTGGCAGGACGGCTGGAAGTGCCAGCACGCCTGGCCGGAGATCAAGTCGATGGTCGCCTTCCGCAACGCCACCCGTGGACAAGCGCTTTCCGACTGGTGGGACAACGGCAACGACGCCATCGCTTTCGGCCGCGGCAGCAAGGGCTTCGTGGCCATCAACCACGAGACCTCCACGCTCAGCCGGACCTACAGCACCTCCCTCGCCGCGGGAACGTACTGCAACGTCCAGAACAACACGAGCATCACGGTGAACAGTTCGGGCCAGTTCACGGCGACGCTGGGCGCCAACACGGCACTTGCGATCTACGCGGGCAAGTCCAGCTGCTGAAAACCCTTTCCGCATGTTGCAAGACTCTTGCTGTAAACCTTGCGTGAGCGATACGGTCACGCGGGCGTTCGGCATCGTGGCCGAAACGCTGCGCGGGGTCGGACCCGAGTACGCCGTAATCGCTAGGAGTTCACGACTGTGGACCTGATACCGAGAGGGTCGGCGAGCCGCTTCAGCCGCCCCAGGCTGCGTGCAGCCGTCCTCGCCGCCGCACTGGCCGTATCGCTTGCGCAACCCCTTGTGGCGCGGGCCCAGACCCCGCCCGCACCGCCGTCGGACGCGAAGCTCGCCGCGACGCCGTCCCGGCACGACTCCACCCGTGACCAGTTCTACTTCGTCATGCCGGACCGTTTCGCCAACGGCGACACCTCCAACGACGAGGGCGGACTGACCGGCTCCCGGCTGTCGACGGGCTACGACCCCACCGACAAGGGCTTCTACCAGGGCGGCGACCTCAAGGGCCTGACCAAGCGGCTCGACTACATCAAGGGCCTCGGCACCACCGCCATCTGGATGGCGCCGATCTTCAAGAACCAGCCCGTCCAGGGCACCGGCAAGGACGCCTCGGCCGGCTACCACGGCTACTGGATCACCGACTTCACCAAGGTCGACCCGCACTTCGGCACCAACAAGGACCTGGAGACACTGATCTCCAAGGCCCACGCCAAGGGCATGAAGGTCTTCTTCGACGTCATCACCAACCACACCGCCGACGTCGTCGACTACAAGGAGAAGTCCTACGACTACCTCTCCAAGGGCGCCTTCCCGTACCTGACCAAGGACGGCAGGCCCTTCGACGACGCGGACTACGCGGACGGCACCAAGGGCTTCCCTTCGGTGGGCAACGGCTCCTTCCCCCGGACGCCCACGGTGCCTGCCGCGAAGAAGAACGTGAAGGTCCCGTCGTGGCTCAACGACACGACGATGTACTCCAACCGCGGTGACTCCACCTACGCCGGCGAGTCCACCACCTACGGCGACTTCTCCGGCCTCGACGACCTGTGGACCGAGCGTCCCGAGGTCGTCAGCGGCATGGAGAAGATCTACGAGCGCTGGGTCAAGGACTTCGGCATCGACGGCTTCCGGATCGACACCGTGAAGCACGTGAACATGGAGTTCTGGACGCAGTGGGCGACCGCCCTCGACGCGTACGCGGCCGAGCACGGGCGCAAGAACTTCTTCATGTTCGGCGAGGTCTACTCCGCCGACACGTCCATCACCTCGCCCTACGTCACACAGGGCCGGCTCGACGCCACCCTCGACTTCCCGTTCCAGGACGCGGCCCGCACCTACGCCTCCCAGGGCGGCAGCGCGCAGAAGCTCTCGTCCCTGTTCGCGGACGACTACAAGTACACGACCGACAAGGCCAACGCCTACGAGCAGGTCACCTTCCTCGGCAACCACGACATGGGCCGCATCGGGTACTTCCTGAACCAGGACAACCCCAAGGCCACCGACGCCGAGCTGCTGAAGAAGGACGAACTCGCCAACGAGCTGATGTTCCTCAGCCGCGGCAACCCCGTCGTCTACTACGGCGACGAGCAGGGCTTCACCGGCTCCGGCGGCGACAAGGACGCCCGCCAGCCGATGTTCGCCTCCAAGATCGCCGACTACCTCGACGACGACGAGATCGGCACCTCCCGTACGGCCGCGAGCGACGCGTACGACACGAAGGCGCCGCTCTACAGGACGATCAGCACCCTGTCGAAGCTGCGCAAGGACAACCCGGGCCTCGCCGACGGGGTCCAGACGGAGCGCTACGCGGCCGACGGCGCCGGCGTGTACGCCTTCTCCCGCACCGACGCGAGGACCGGCACCGAGTACGTCGTCGCCGTGAACAACGCCGACGAGGCCAGGACCGCCTCGTTCGCCACCGGTTCGGCGAACATGACGTTCCGTGCCCTGTACGGGACGTCGGCCTCGGCGACCAGCGACGCGGACAAGAAGGTCACCGTCACGGTCCCGGCCGGATCGGCGATCGTCCTCAAGGCCGCGGGCCGGCTCGCCGCCCCCGCGACCAGGCCCACGCTGACGCTGAAGGCCCCCGCCGCGGGCGCCACCGGCACCGTCGAACTGTCGGCGGACGTCACCGGAGGACAGCTCGACCGGGTCGTCTTCGCCGCGCAGACCGGCAACGGCGCCTGGCACACCCTCGGCACCGCCGACCACGCCCCGTACAAGGTCACCCAGGCCATCGGCAAGGACGTACCGGCCGGAACGGCCCTGCGCTACAAGGCCGTCGTCGTCGACTCCGCCGGACACACCGCGAGCGCGACCGCCGAGTCCACCACCGGCACCGCGCCCGCCGCCGAGGTCCCGGTCGCCTCCTCGCGCGACTACGCGGTCGTCCACTACAAGCGCACCGACGGCGACTACACCGACTGGCGCCTGTACGCCTGGGGCGACATCGCCGACGGCGAGGCCACCACCTGGCCGGCCGGCCACGACTTCGTCGGCCGCGACGCCTACGGCGCCTTCGCCTACGTCAAGCTCAAGCCGGGCGCCTCCAGCGTGGGCTTCCTGGTCATCGACAAGGACGGCAACAAGGACGTCGCGAGCGACCGCACGATCGACGTCACCAAGACCGGCGAGGTCTGGGTCGAGCAGGGCAAGGACACCGTCCTCACCGAACAGCCCGACCTGCCCGCCCAGGACAAGACCAAGGCGGTCGTCCACTACCACCGCGCCGACGGCGACTACACCGGCTGGGGCCTGCACGTGTGGACCGGGGCCGCGACGCCCACGGACTGGACGAAGCCCCTGGAGCCGGTGCGCACCGACGCCTACGGAGCCGTCTTCGAGGTGCCGCTCGCCGAGGGCGCGACCAGCCTCAGCTACATCATCCACAAGGGCGACACCAAGGACCTGCCCACCGACCAGTCGCTCGACCTCACGGCCGACGGCCACGAGGTGTGGCTCCTGGACGGCCAGGAGAAGTACCTGCTGCCGCAGCCCAAGGGCAGCGCCGCCGCGCTCGACCTGACCACCTCCAAGGCGATCTGGATCGACCGCGACACCGTCGCCTGGAACGGCTCCGACGCCGCCGTCTCCACCCAGCTCCTCTCCTCCCGCGACGGCTCCATCGCCGTCAAGGACGGCGGGCTGACCAGCGACGACGAGCGCTGGCTGCGGCTGGAGAAGACCACCCTCACCGACGCCCAGAAGGCCAAGTTCCCCTATCTGAAGACGTACACCGCCTGGTCGGTGGACCCGCGCGACCGCGCCCGGGTGCGCTCCGCGCTCGGCGGCCAGCTCGTCGCCTCCCAGCGGGCCGCCAACGGCGCCGTGCTCGCGGCGACCGGCGTGCAGACCGCCGGAGTCCTCGACGACCTGTACCCGGCGACGAAGGCGCACCTCGGACCGGTCTTCCACAAGGGCGTCCCCACCCTGTCCGTGTGGGCACCCACCGCCCAGTCCGTGAGCCTCGACCTCGCCGGCTCCACCGTCGCCATGAAGCGCGACGACGCCACCGGGGTCTGGTCGGTCACCGGCCACAAGTCCTGGACGGACAAGCCCTACCGCTACGTCGTCAAGGTGTGGGCGCCCAGCGTCCGGAAGATCGTCACCAACAAGGTGACCGACCCCTACTCGGTCGCCCTGACCGCGAACTCCGAGCGCAGCCTGGTCGTCGACCTGGACGCCAAGTCCCTCGCCCCGTCCGGCTGGTCGGCGCTCAAGAAGCCCAAGGCCGTACCGCTGCGGGACGCGCAGATCCAGGAACTGCACGTCCGTGACTTCTCGGTGGCGGACAAGACCGTCCCCGCGAAGGACCAGGGCACCTACCTCGCCTTCACCGACAAGAACAGCGACGGCTCAAGGCACCTGAAGGCGCTGGCGAAGTCCGGCACCTCCTACGTGCACCTGCTGCCCACGTTCGACATCGCCACCATCCCCGAGAGGAAGGCCGACCAGCAGAGCACCGACTGCGACCTCCCCTCCTACGCCGCCGACTCCGACAAGCAGCAGGAGTGCGTGGCCGAGACCGCCGCCAAGGACGCCTACAACTGGGGCTACGACCCGTACCACTACACGGTCCCCGAGGGCTCCTACGCCACCGACCCCGACGGCACCGGCCGCACCGTCGAGTTCCGCAAGATGGTCAAGTCGCTGAACGAGGACGGCCTCAGGGTCGTCATGGACGTGGTCTACAACCACACCGCCGCCAGCGGCCAGGCCGACACCAGCGTCCTCGACAAGATCGTCCCCGGCTACTACCAGCGGCTCCTCGCCGACGGCAGCGTCGCCAACTCCACCTGCTGCTCCAACACGGCGACCGAGAACGCCATGATGGGCAAGCTGGTCGTCGACTCGATCGTCACCTGGGCCAAGGAGTACAAGGTCGACGGCTTCCGCTTCGACCTCATGGGACACCAGCCCAAGGCCAACATCCTCGCGGTCAGGAAGGCCCTCGACGGGCTGACCCCCGCCAAGGACGGCGTCGACGGCAAGAAGATCATCCTGTACGGCGAGGGCTGGAACTTCGGCGAGGTCGCCGACGACGCCCGCTTCGTCCAGGCCACCCAGAAGAACATGGCCGGGACGGGCATCGCGACCTTCTCCGACCGCGCCCGTGACGCCGTCCGCGGCGGCAGCCCCTTCGACTCCGACCCCGGCGTCCAGGGCTTCGCCTCCGGCCTGTACACCGACCCCAACTCCTCGACCGCCAACGGCACCCCGGCCGAGCAGAAGGCCCGGCTGCTGCACTACCAGGACCTCATCAAGGTCGGCCTGACCGGCAACCTGGCCTCGTACCGCTTCACCGACTCCGACGGCAAGGAGGTCAAGGGCTCCGAGATCGACTACAACGGCCAGCCCGCGGGCTACGCGGCCGCGCCCGGCGACGCGCTCTCCTACGCCGACGCGCACGACAACGAGTCGCTGTACGACGCCCTGACGTACAAGCTGCCCGCGACGACCAGCGCCGCGGACCGGGCCCGGATGCAGGTCCTGGCGATGGCGACGGCCACCCTCTCGCAGGGTCCCTCCCTCTCCCAGGCCGGCTCCGACCTGCTGCGCTCCAAGTCCCTGGACCGCAACTCCTTCGACAGCGGCGACTGGTTCAACGCCATCCACTGGAACTGCCAGGACGGCAACGGATTCGGGCGCGGGCTGCCGACGGCCGCGGACAACTCCTCGAAGTGGCCCTACGCCAAGCCGCTGCTGACCTCCGTGAAGGTGGGCTGCGACCAGATCGACGGCACCTCGGCCGCGTTCCAGGACCTCCAGCGGATCCGTTCGACCGAGAAGGTCTTCTCGCTCGCCACGGCCGCCCAGGTGCAGTCGCGGCTCTCCTTCCCGCTGTCGGGCAAGGACGAGACCCCCGGCGTGATCACCGCGCGCCTCGGCGACCTGGTGATCGTCTTCAACGCGACCCCGGAGAAGCAGCAGCAGACCGTCGGCTCCCTGGCCGGGACCGGCTACCGGCTGCACCCGGTGCAGGCGAAGGGCTCGGACTCCGTCGTCAAGTCCTCGTCCTACGCGAAGGGGACGGGCTCCTTCACCGTCCCGGCCCGCACGGTGGCGGTGTTCACCCGGACCCCGTGAGGACGGACCGACCCGGTGGGGCGGCCCCGGACACCCGAGCTCGACGGGCGTCCGGGGCCGCCCCCGTCGCCGCAGCGGCGCTGCGGCTAGGGTGACCTGGACCTTTCACGGAACAGGAGCGCCCCATGCCGCAGATCACCGTCGAGACCTCCCCGGCCCTCGACCACGTCGACTGGGGTGCGTTCGCGCTCGCGCTGCACCCCGTGGTCGTCGAGATCGCGGCGGCGCGGCTGGAGGCGTGCAGGACGCGCACCCTGCGGACCGAGTACGAGGTCGTGGGAGACGTGACGGCCACGGGCACGGGAGGCCCCGCCATCGTCCACGTCGGCATCGCCCTGCTGGCCGGCCGCAGCGAAGAGACCAGGGCCAGGCTCTCCGAGGCCACGCTGGAGCTGCTGCGGGAGCACATCGAGCCGGCCGACGGGGGCACGCTGCACGTCTCCGTCGAGGTGCGCGATCTCGACCCGTCCTACCGCGGGTTCGAGGCGTAGCCCCACGCCCCGCGCGAAACCCGCTACGCCTCCGGCGGCGCGGCGAGCGCGAGCAGCCGGACGACGAGGTCGGTGAACGGCCCGTCGCCCGGCTCGTTCCGCAGCCCCTTGCGCAGCAGTGCCGCGACCTCCGGGTCGTAGGCCGCGCTGACCGCGGACAGGGCCGCGAAGTCGTGGACGAGCTGCACCTCCAGCTCGCCCCGCTCGATGCGCCGCCCGTCCAGCCAGATCAGCGCCGTCGACTCGACGAGCGAGATCCAGGAGCGGATCACCAGCTCCAGCCGGGCGGGCGGGTCCTCGACGTCCAGATGCGACAGGATCTGGAGATAGGCCGCCTGCCGTACGCCGTCCACGAGCGCGTTCGTGGTCGAGGAGCCCACGGCGGGACCGCCCCGCATCAACGCGGCGAAACCGGGCCCGTGGTCGTCCACGAAGTCGAAGAAGCGGCGCATCACCCGCAGCAGCCGCGCGCCCAGCGGCCCCTCGCGGGGCTCCACGAAACGGCCCGCGAGATCGTCGGAGGCGCGCTGCAACGCCGCCTCGTACAGGCTGAGTTTGCCCGGGAAGTAGTGGTACACCAGCGGCCGTGAGATGCCCGCGGCCGAGGCTATCTCGTCGATCGAGACCTCGTCGGGCGAGCGTCGGCTGAACAGGTCGAGGGCGACGCCGATCAGCTGCTGCCGTCGCTCCTCGACACCCATCCTGCGGCGTACCCCGGTTGTCATGCGGACACTTTACCGACCGGATCCGGCCCCGAACGGGCCGGTCCGGATGGGTCGGTCCGGGCGGGCCGGTCCTGGCGCGGGCGGTTCACATGTCCAGCACGATGCGGCCCCCTCGCGCCCGCGAGACGCAGATCAGCATCGACCCGGCCCGTTCCGCGTCCGCCAGCAGTTCGTCGCGGTGCTCGACCTCGCCCTCCAGGACCCGCTGCCGGCAGGTTCCGCAGAATCCCTGCTCGCAGGAGTAGAGCGTGCCGGGCAGCGCCTCGCGCACCGCCGCGAGAACCGTCGAACCGGCGGGCACGGTCACCGTGCGTCCGCTGCGCCGCAGTTCGACGTCGAAGGAGGTGTCGTCCGCGCCGGGCGGGGCGGCGGCGAACCGCTCCAGGTGCAGCGCGGCCCCGGCCGGGATCCGGGCCTCGACGGCCGCCATGAGCCCGTCCGGTCCGCAGCAGTAGACCGCGGTCCCCGGGGCGAGGTCCGCGAACAGCGCGTCCAGGTCGGGCAGTCCGTCCTCGTCCTCGGCGACGACGGTGACCTTCGTGCGGTCCTGCTTCTCGATCTCCTCCAGGAACGGCATCGAGGCCCGCGTCCGGCCGCCGTACAGCAGCCGCCGGTCGGCGCCGTCCGGGAGGGCCCGCAGCATCGGCAGCACCGGGGTGATCCCGATGCCGCCCGCGACGAACACGTACGCCGGTGCCTCGACGAGCGGGAAACGGTTGCGCGGCCCGCGCACCTCGACCCGCGTGCCCACCCGGAGCCGTTCGTGCACCTCGCGCGACCCGCCGCGCCCGTCCTCGGCCAGCCGGACCGCGACGGTGTACGAGGAGCGGTCCTCCGGGTCCCCGCACAGGGAGTACTGCCGCACGAGCCCGGAGGGCAGCACCAGTTCGAGATGGGCGCCCGGCTCCCAGGGCGGCAGGCCGGTTCCCTCCAGCCGTATCAGGACGACACCGTCGGCCACGCGCTCGTGCCGTACGACGGGAAGCCGCAGCGTCCGTGAGCGGGGCCGGCCCGAGACGGGCTCCTCCAGCGCCGGCAGCGGCCACAGCGGCGACGCCCCGATCCGGCGGCGCAGCGCACGCCGTACGAGCACGGCCGCGCCGGCGACGGCGACGACGGTCCCCAGCCTCGGCGTCACGCGGCACCCGCGGCCTTCTCCGCGGCCGAGGCGGCCGTCGCGGCGGGGGAGGAGGCCAGATAGGCGGCCGCCTGCTCGGTGGAGCCCTCCTGCGAGGGGTGGTAGGCGCGGCCGAGGTAGCGGGGGACGGACCGCAGCAGGGCTCCGGTCGGCGGCAGGACGCCCTGTCTGCCCGCGATGTAGAAGGCCTTGAAGCTCGCCCGGCCGTTCACGAGCGTCGGATCGTTCTCCATGAAGAAGCGGATCCCGCGCTGCCACAGGAACACGAGGGCGGTGAACGCGGTCGCCCAGGTCCGTGCCCGGCGCCGGTAGCCGCCGTCGAGGTGCATGAACAGATCGAAGGCCACCGAGCGGTGCTCGACCTCCTCGGCGCCGTGCCAGCGCATCAGGTCCAGCATGACCGGATCGGCGCCGCGCCGGTCCAGCTCCTCGGAGTTCAGGATCCAGTCGCCGAGGAAGGCGGTGTAGTGCTCGATCGCGGCGATCAGGGCGACGCGCTCCAGCAGCCACCAGCGGCGTGCCCTGCCCGGGGGCAGGGTCCGGTCGCCGAGGAGCTTCTCGAAGAGCCAGTCGACCTGCGCGGTGTACGGGGTCGGGTCGAGCCCGAGGTCGGCCAGGTGGGGCAGCACCTCGTCGTGCGCCTGCGAGTGCGTCGCCTCCTGCCCGATGAACCCGATGACGTCCTCGCGCAGCCGGTCGTCGCGGATGAGGGGCAGCACCTGCCGGTACACGTGCACGAACCAGCGCTCGCCGGCCGGCAGCAGCAGGTGCAGCACGTTCATGGTGTGCGTGGCGAAGGGCTCGCCCGGCACCCAGTGCAGGGGTGTGTCCTGCCAGGAGAACGACACGTTCCGTGCCTTGAGGGCCGTCCGCTCGGACTCGACCGGCCGGGGCAGCCGGCCCTGCGTGTTGGACATGGCGTCAATGTACTGACGGGTAGGCGCTCGGAGAAGCCCCCTGCGCCCACTTGTTTACGCGAGTGTCAGCAACGCGCCCGTCAGCGGAGCCCGGTGATGTCGCGGCCGTCCGTGAGGGTTCCCTTCAGCGAGGCCTGCGCTCCCTGCGTGGCCCGTACGGTGAGCAGCGGGCCCGCCGCGGAGCCGCTCACCCCGCCGGTCGCCCGGACCGACGCGGTGCCCTTGCCGCCGGCCGCGAGCAGGTACCAGACCCCGCCGCCCGACTTCCACAGCACCCCGGCCAGCACGTGCGGATCGCGGGAGCCGCACGCCGGGGAGTTCTCGGCCTTCGCGGCGACCGCCCCGTACACGCCGCCGGGGGTACGGAACTGGGCCAGCACCCGGGTGCCGCCACCCCGCCAGGTGTCGGCACGCGTGCACACCCAGGCCGCCGATCCGCTCCCGTCGGGCAGCGGCTGGCGCGCGTACTCCCAGGCGTTCACGCTCCGCACGCCCTGCGAGCGCATGGTGGCCAGCGAGCACGCGAACGGCGCCCACTCCCGCAGGTTCTCCGCGCCCGCAGCCTCCCGGGGCGCGGCCGGCCCGCCCGCGGTGAGGTGGGCCGGGATCAGCTCGCCGAGGTCGGTCAGCAGCCGGGTGCCGGTGGCGTCCTCGACCTGGAGCACGTTCCACGACGTGCAGGTGCCGGACTGCGGCGGACCGGCCAGCGGTGAGGTGGAACCGTCCGCGGACAGCGTGAGGTCCATCGCCCCGGCGGAGGGCTTCAGCAGATCGCGCTCGGCGGCCTTCTTCACCCAGGGCGCGGTCAGATACCGGACGTTGCCGTCGGCGCGGCCCAGCACGACCGCGCTCGCCTCCGCCCCGTCCGCCCCGTCGGCCCGCGCGAAGTCGAGGGCCGCGCCGCCCGTCCCGTCCTTCGGCTCGGCGTAGCGGACGACGCGCAGACCGTCGTACAGGAGCACCACCCGCGCCTCGTCGACGACGCCCTCGTACAGCAGCTGGGGCGGTCCCGGCGGGGCGCCGGAGGGGGTGCCCGGCGTGGCCGAGACCCGGACGGACTCCCCGGGCCTGGCCCAGACGGCGAGCGCCCGGCGCAGCAGCGCGTTGTCGCCGACGAGACCGCCGCGGGCCGGCCAGACGGAGAAGTCGGTGCGCGCGGAGGACTCCCAGGCCGCGGGCGCCACCCGCTCCAGCCGGGCCGGGTCGAGCGCCGCCTCGGCGGCCGGGTTCTGCGCGTACGAGGGGGCGGCGGCGCCGTCCGGGCCCCAGCCGTCGCCCGGCAGCGCCAGCAGCGCGCCGCACACGGCCGCGGCGGCGGTGGCGGCGAGCGCGGCCTTCGTGTGCTGCCTGCGCCGCATCAGATCGGTGGGCCGGGCCTGGAGCGAGCAGGGGTCGAACTCGGGGGAGTCGAGCAGCGCGTCCCGCGCCTCGACGCCGGAGGCCTCCCGCAGCGCGCCGGCCGGGTCCGCCACCCCCGCCGCCGAGAGCACCCGGCGCAGGGGCGCGTCGGCCAGCCTCTCCAGACCGCGCAGCACATAGGCGGCGCGGGCCGGTCCCGACAGCGCGGACAGCCTCTGGTCCAGGGCGAGTTCGTCGGCGCCGCCGGAGCGCGGGAAGAGCCTGAGGCCCCACACCTGGGGCAGCAGCGGAGGCAGCTGGGACCGCTTGGGCCACGCCCACCGCCGCAGCGGCACTCCCGCCTCCAGTGCCGTGCGCACCACCTGGAGGCGTACGAAGGCGTAGCCCGGGTCGCCGTCGCGGCCGCCGCCGCTCTGCTGGGCCGGGATCGCCGAGGTGTCGCCCGCCGCCCGGCCCCGCGGCAGGGCGCGCTGGGCGAGGGCGTGCGCGGTCAGCACCCGCCGGTTGCGGCCGAGGCTCGGCGGGAGCATCAGATAGGCCAGCCGGACCAGCCGCGGGTAGTGCTCGACGAGCGCGGCCTCGGCCTGTTCGATGCCGACGACCGCTCCGGCGGAGGGTCCGGGGCGCGGGGCTACATCCTGTGACTGCACGTTCAGCAGAACGAGCGAATCGGCGGTTGGTCACCGGCCCCGCCGAGGACTCAGTCCGCGGATTCCCCGGGTTCCACGAGCAGCCGCGCGTAGTTGGCCATCGACCGCTGGTAGCGCGGCAGATGGGGGGCCAGGGCGCCGATCACCAGGGCCAGGCCCTCGCGTTCGCGGCCGAGATCGGCGAGGCACAGGGCCAGACAGGCGCGCACCGCGTCGTCCAGTTCGTCCGAGGGCGCGACCAGTTCGGGGGTGAGGAGCTTGACGCCCTCGTCCGCCTGGCCGATGTTGCGCAGCGAACTGGCGAGCTGGATCCGCGTCCGGCGGCCCTTGTAACCGCTCAGCCCCCGGGCGAGAGCCTCCCGGTAGAGGGGGACGGCCTTGTCGGAGTGGCCCGTCGAGTCCCAGGCGCAGGCCTGCTCGAACGGGCCGAGCGGGCTGTCCGCGGGCAGTTCGGCGACCAGCGCGTCGATCACCGCGCGGAAGTCCGCCGCCCGCTCCTCCTCGTAGTCGTCGAAGCCGGCCCAGGCCGCCGCCGTACGCTCTTCCCAGTCTTCGTTCACGTGTGTCACCCTCGCACAGCCGTGTCCCGCGCGGTACCGGGTTCCCCGTCCGCGCGGGCGGATTGAGCGCCGGGCGGCCCGGAGCCGTATCGAAGGCAGAGCCCTTGCCGGGGCTCTTCTCGGCGTGACCGCCGACAGGTACCGGAGGAACGTATGAGGTTGACACGCGGGACGCTTCTGACCGGGGCGGCCGTGGCCGCGCTGCTGGCGCTGACGGGCTGCGGCGGCGGCTCGGACGGCAAGGGCGCGGCGGCGAAGCAGACCGTCCCGCCCACGGCGACCGGCAGTCTGGAGGAACTGGCCGCCGAGGTGAAGTGCAATCCGAGCATCCAGACCGACGCGGACGAGATCCGCCAGGGCGTCTGCAAGATCAGCTCCGGCAAGTTCATCCTGGCGACCTTCGCCACCGACCGCGGCCAGCGCGAGTGGCTCAACGGGGCCAAGGACTACGGCGGTTCGTATCTCGTGGGCGCCAAGTGGGTCGCCGTCGGGGACCAGAAGATGGTGACGACGCTGCGCGGGCGGCTCGGCGGGACCCTGGAGGAGGGCGCCTCGCACGGCGGCCATCAGCACAGCGGCTGACCGCCGCGCGGGCCGCCCCGGATGGGGGCCGCCGGGTGAGGGCACAAAGAAAGCCGGTGACGGGGAGTTCCCGTCACCGGCTTCCTCATGGGGGCTACCTACAACGCTGGCCGTTGTTGATGCAGGTGACCATCTTGTTCATCAGGGCGTCGTCGAAGACGTTGATGAAGTCGTCGTGGTCGGTGGCCGGCTTGTGCAGCTGCTCCGGGAATCCGTCCACCGCGTAGGCGTTCTTGATCTGCCCGTTGGTGAGGGTCGGGGCCCGGAAGTTGTAGACGAGGCGCATCGTCAGCTGCGGGATCGCCTTGAAGCCGTTGGCGCAGTTGCCCTGGGCGTCGGCGAAGGCCACGTGGGTACGGTGGTTCGCGCTGTCGATGTTCACCCCGTCCCAGCAGCTCTGGAAGGCGAAGGTGCGGACCACGGTGCTGCCGCGGGGGCAGATCGGGTACTGCTGCGTCAGCTGCACCTTGTTCTCGAAGCCGGTGCAGCTCCAGTGGGCGTTGGCGTTCGCGAGACCGTTGGTCGTGGTCTTCGCGTCACCGGTGATGATGCGCAGGAACTTCGGCATCGCGACGACCTTGCTGGTCGGGCTGCCGACGAACTTGATCTGCGCCTGCTTCACCTGCTGGATCGCGCCGACGTTCTGTTCCTTGCCGCCGCCCAGGTTGTTCTGGTCGAAGTCCTGGGTGCCGTTCTGGATGCGCACGACCGGCCAGTAGTACGTCGACTTGTCACCCTGGTTGGCACAGGACGTCTGGGCCGCGGCGAACGTGTCGTTGGTGGCGAAGGCGTCGTTCGACTGGTTCCCCACGTAGTCGTGCAGGTGGTGCGCGCCGTTGGAGACACCGGGCGCCACGATCACGTTGTCCGTGTTGAACTTCTTGTTCGCGTTGACACCGCAGGACGAGGAGAACACGCCGGCCGAACCGGCCGCCCCGATCCTGGGCTTGGCGGTGACGTTCGGCTGGACCTTGGTGATGTCGACGAAGTCGGTCGCGAGCGGGCCGTTGCCGGCCTGGCCGCCGTTGTTCGCCTGGGCCGGCGGAGCGCTGGCGCTCGCGGAGGCTCCCGCTCCCGCTCCCGCGTTCGCCCCGGTGCCCGCACCGGCGCTCGCGCTCGCCGCGGCCGACGGGGCGGCCGTGGCGCCGCCGTTGTTCTGCCCGCCGTTGTTCTGACCGGCGGCAGGCTGACCCGTACAGGTGGAGAGCCCGTCGAGCCAGCCCGGCGTCCTGCCACCGACGCGGGTGATCTCCAGCTTGATCCGGTCGATGATCACCGATCGGTTCTGCTTGAGCGGCGTGAGGATGGAGTTCTGGACGAAGCTCGCGTCTCTCGTCTGCGCGTCACGCGTGGTCGCCAGCCGCTGGTAGGCCGCGGTGATCTGCTGGTCGAGGGTCGCCAACTCCCCGTCGACCTGGCCCCGCGCCTGGTTGGGGACGTTGGTCAGCTTCTGGCCGACGTCCGGGCAGCTGATGGTGGCCACCTGGGCGGGCGCGGACTTGGTGGTGTTGGCGCCCGAGTTGCTCTCGTGCGCCGAGGCGTAGAAGTTCGCCCAGACCAGCCCACCCCCACCGATCGCGAGCGCTGCCGACGCGGCAACGGCGCGAACGGCCAGCGGCGAACGGCGTTTTCGAATGTTGCGTCCCATGGAACTCCTCTGACTTCCTTGCGGGGCAGCGAGGCGCCCGACAGGAGTGAAGCGGCTCCGTTCCATACGCAGGAGGTGCGCGAGGTGTTCAGGGGTCTCGGAAGAATCTTTGAAAGTCCTGAGGCCAATTCGGTCACAATGGTCCCAGAAGCCCGCGAATTTCCGGGAGTTGATCTCGGAATTCAGGTTTGAGCACGCATTTCTTGACTCGTATTCAGTAGCCGCGCGGCCCCCGAAGGGCTTCGGCGGCATCGGACCCTCATCCACGCGGGGCGTCAACTGCCCTGTGCCGATGCCGAGTTCGTGGTGCGGCCGCCGAAGCCCCCGGGGCGGGGAATTGCCGGGTTCAGATTCCGAGGACCTTCGCCTCCACCGCCGGATCCAGCCCCACCGCGGGCCGGTCGGCGCGCGACGGAACGGGGCCGTCCAGCGAGCGGAGCCAGTTCCAGGTGGCGTCGACCGTTTCCTCGACCGGACGGCACCGCAGACCCGTCCCCAAGGCCCGCGAGACATCGCCCGAATACACCGCGGCGTGCAGTTCCGAGCCGGGCGGCACCCACACCGGAAGCTGCGTCCACGGTTCGATCCCGGCGCCGAGCACGGCCTCGGGGTCCGTCCAGCGCAGCTCGGCCCGCGATCCGGTGGCCCGGACGCAGGCGTCCAGCAGCGCCCCCATCGTGCTGTGTCCCGGAGGGCTCACCAGGTTGTACGCCCCGCCGAGTTCCGTCTCCACGGCGCCGAGCGTCCATTCCGCCAGATCGCGGACGTCGACGTACTGGAGCGGCAGGTCACGGGGTCCCGGAGCCAGTACCGGGCCCCCGGCCGCGATCCGGTGCAGCCACCACGGCAGCCGTCCGACGTTCTCGTGGGGTCCGAGGATCAGTCCGCAGCGCACCAGCAGCGACCGGTCGCCGCCGAAGGCCTCGACGGCGGCCAGTTCACCGCCCCGCTTGTCCCGGGCGTAGTCGGTCGCGTCGGCGCCGGCCGAGGCGCCCTCGACGAGCGGGGCGTCCTCGGCGAACCCGGTGGCGCGGGGCCACGCGTACACCGAGCAGCTCGACACGTACACATGGCGGGAGACCCGCCCGGCCAGCAGCCGTGCCGCGTCCCCGACGGGCCGCGGCGCCGCCGACCAGGTGTCGACGACGGCGTCCCAGGTGTCCGTGGTGCCGGCGAGCGCCGCGAGCCCGTCCGGTGAGGTGCGGTCGCCGAGCAACGACCGTGCGCCGGAGGGGGGTTCGTGGCGGCCCCGGTGGAGGACGGTGACGTCCCACCCCCGGGTGAGCGCAGCCTCCGCGACCGCCCGCCCCACGAACTCCGTACCGCCCAGCATCAGAAGTCTGCGTGTCATACGGACGACTGTGCCCGCACGGACCGTCCGGCGGAACTCCGTTCTGCCGACAGGAGATCCGCCGGACGGGCCGCGTGCGCGCGCGGGTCTACGGGCGGCCGGGCGCCCGAAGGGTCAACGGCCGGTCGGCGGCGTGTACTTGTACCCCACCCGGCGGACCGTCTGGATCGCCTGGCGGTGCCGGGAGCCGAGCTTGCGGCGCAGCCGCGCGACATGGACGTCGACGGTCCGTCCGTCGCCGACGTGTCCGTAGCCCCACACCGTGGACACCAGCTGGTCGCGGGTGTGCACCCGGTGCGGATGCCGGACGAGGTGCGCGAGCAGCTCGAACTCCAGATAGGTGAGGTCCAGGACCTCGCCGTCGACCTCGGCGGTGCGCTGCACGGGGTCGACGCGCACCAGCGGGTCGGCGGCGTCGACGGGGGCGGGGTGTTCGGCCGGGGCCGCCGCGGCGACCGGCAGCAGGGCCTGCTGGTCCGCCGGTACGAGCACGAGGTAGCCGATCATCGGCGGCTGACCCGGCAGGACGGGCAGCGCGTTCTGCGGAGCGGGCAGCCAGGTGGCCCCCGGGGGAAGGAAGGCCGTCACGTCGACGCCCGCGACCTCGTCCCGGTCGACGGCACGCAGCCGGTGCCGTGCCGGGACGGACGGGGGAGAGGCGAGAGGGGAGGTTGCGACGGAGGAGAAGGAACGGGTGGTCGCCATGAGAGGTCAGCTCTTTCGCGCGAGAAGTTCGTCGGGAGGCTCGACGGCCGCGAGTTCGTGGTCGGGCGGTCGAGGACGTACGTCGTGCGCGCTGGCCGAAGGCCGGGGTGAACGGCTTTAGAGGGCCCGCGCGTTCGTCGCGCGACAACACACCCGGTCGAAGTCGTGGTGCTGACGTGAGGGCCAGAAGGGCTCGAGGTCATGGCGACCCGTCGCGACGCACTTCCGGAAGTTGGCCATGAACCCATTGAAGCAGACACGGCCCCGTGACAGGAGTCTCTGCTCACTGCTCGGACGGCTCCCTGGCGCGAAGTCGACGCCGTACGGACGCCGTCGCTCCGGCGACGCGAAGGGGCGTCCACCGTGACGGTGGACGCCCCTTCGGGAAGGACGGGCGGGATCAGACCTGGCCGGCCTTCTCCAGCGCGGTGCAGCAGGTGTCGACGATCAGACGCGTCACGACGTACGGGTCGACGTTCGCGTTGGGACGGCGGTCCTCGATGTAGCCCTTGCCGTCCTTCTCGACCTGCCACGGGATGCGGACCGAGGCGCCGCGGTTGGAGACGCCGTAGCTGTACTCGTTCCACGGGGCGGTCTCGTGCAGGCCCGTCAGACGGTCGTCGATGCCGGCGCCGTAGTTCTTGACGTGGTCCATCGGCTTCGAGCCCTCGCCGAGCGACTCGCACGCGGTGATGATGGCGTCGTAGCCCTCGCGCATCGCCTTGGTGGAGAAGTTGGTGTGCGCGCCCGCGCCGTTCCAGTCGCCCTTCACCGGCTTCGGGTCGAGCGTCGCGGAGATGTCGAAGTCCTCGGCGGTGCGGTAGAGCAGCCAGCGGGCGACCCACAGCTGGTCCGAGACCTCGAGCGGCGACAGCGGGCCGACCTGGAACTCCCACTGGCCGGGCATGACCTCGGCGTTGATGCCGGAGATGCCGAGGCCCGCCTTGAGGCAGTTGTCCAGGTGCGCCTCGACGACGTCACGGCCGAAGATCTCGTCCGCGCCGACACCGCAGTAGTAGCCGCCCTGCGCGGCCGGGAAGCCGCCCTCGGGGAAGCCGAGCGGACGCGAGCCCTTGAAGAACGTGTACTCCTGCTCGATGCCGAAGATCGACTCCTGGGCGGCGAACCGCTCGGCGACCTCGGCCAGCGCGGCACGGGTGTTGGACTCGTGCGGCGTCATGTCGATGTTCAGGACCTCGCACAGGACGAGGATGTCGTCGCCGCCGCGGATCGGGTCCGGGAAGCTGGCCACGGGCTTGAGTACGCGGTCCGAGGCGTGACCCTCGGCCTGGTTCGTCGAGGAGCCGTCGAAGCCCCAGATCGGCAGCTCCGCACCCTTGGCGTCGTCGGCCAGGATCTTCGTCTTGGAACGGAGCTTGGCCGTCGGCTCGGTGCCGTCGATCCAGATGTACTCAGCCTTGAAGCTCACGGGCCACATCCTTCGGGGTGGGTCTTGATCGCACTTGCGGGTGCTGCGGCGCTGCGGCACTGGGGCGCCGCCGGGGATGACCGGAAGCCTGTCAACCAGCGATTTCCCGAGCGTTGCCCGAATGTGAACCCCGTGTTACCTGGGTCGTATGTGCCCGGTCTCACATGCTCCGCGCGATCACCTTCGACTGCTTGTGATCGTTCGCGACCGCGACCTCCCGGCCCTTCTCCCACCGGGACGCCGGGGCTCCGGCGGGGGTCCCTCGTATGCGATCCGGGTGAAGCCGCGAAGGGCGATGTGTCCCGATTTCCCGGCGGGCCGAGCGTGCGAGGCCGGGACCGGCCGTCCCCGCGCACGGCCGCCCGCGCACACGAAAGCCCTGCCGCACCGACCCGGAAGGGGTCGGCGACGGCAGGGCTTCCGGTCCGTTCCGCCCGTTATCCGACCTTCTCGATACGGGCGTGACGGATGAGGAACTTGCCCGGCTCACGGACCTGTTCGAAGGCCGCGTTGTTGAGCAGGACGCAGCTGCCGGAGACCGACGTGACCTGGACGGTCGTGGACTTGTTGTTGTCCAGGTTGGTGACCTTCAGCTTCGTACCGGCCGGGAACTGGTTGCTGGACGCGGCCGGTGCGCCGCCCTCGCCGGAGAGCGTGACGGTCGAACCGTTGCAGACCTGCTGCCCGGTGGCGGCGGCACCGCCCGCGTTGTTCGCGGGGGCGCTCTGCGCCGGAGCCGCGGGGGCGGCCTGGGCGGGAGCGGACTGTGCGGGCTGAGCGGGCTGCTTGGCGGCCTGCTGGCCGGTCTGGGAGCCCTGAGCCGACTCCCCGACAACGCAGCCCGACGCCTGCTGCTGAACCTTGATCTGTGCGACGACCGCGTTGCGGTTCGCGATTCTGGCCGCCGACTGGGAGTCGGGGTGGGCCTGCTGGTCCGCGATGAAACTCAGGTTGTTGCCGAGCGCGGTGGCCAGGCCCTGACACGCGATCGAGTCCTGGGCCGACGCCGCCTTCAAGGGCTGAGCGCTCTGCGGCGACGCCGCGTTCGAGGTGGCGGCGAAGGCGAAGGCCCCGCCGCCCGCCAGGGTCGCCGCGCCGGCCAGCAGGGCGATCTTCTTCTTGGTGCTGAGAGTTCTCCTACGCGACATGCGCGCCTCCAGAGAGTGGGGGAGCGTTACGTCGCTATGTACGAGATGCCGAACGCAGTTACTCAACGGTTACGGCATTCACTTGAGTAACCTGGATCACAAGGCAGTTGAGGAGGAGCCGGGCCCGCGGGACAGGGCCTCGCGCACCGCCTCCTCCGTGCGGCCCACCAGAGCCGTGCCGTCGTCCGCGGTGATGATCGGCCGCTGGATGAGCTTCGGGTGCTCGGACAGCGCCGCGATCCACCGCTCCCGGGAACCGGCGTCCCGCGCCCACTCCCCGATCCCCAGTTCCTTCGCGTCGGCCTCACCGGTCCGCGTGATGTCCCACGGTTCGAGGCCGAGCCGGTCGAGGACCGCGCGGATCTCGTCCGCTGTGGGCACGTCCTCCAGATAGCGGCGCACGGTGTACTCGGCACCCTCCGCGTCGAGCAGGCCGATCGCGCTGCGGCACTTCGAACAGGCCGGATTGATCCAGATCTCCATGCCGCACACGGTACGGCAGACACCTTCGCCCACAGGCGTCACGGAGCCCCCAAAGCCCTTGTGGCCAGCGGCTTTTGTCAGTGCCCGGCGGTAGAATAGAAGCAGTGTTCGAGGGTGTCGCCGGGGGGTCCGGACGGCGCCCTGACCGCGACAGGAGGATGCCTGTGCCCGCTGCCGCACTGAAGCCGCTGCCCACTCAGTCCACATCCAGGAGAGCGGTTCCGCTGGAGCTGCCGTACGAGCCCGTGGAGAAGCGCCCGCTGCCGCCGGGGCGCCCCCGCGACTGGTACGTCACGCACAACCGCCGGCTCAAGGCGATGCGCCTCGCCATCGCCCTGCTCGACTCCGGCGTCTACGTCCCGAACCAGGCCCGCGACGAGAAGATCCGCAGCACCGCGCTGCTCATCGGCGTTCACCCGCCGTCGGACACCACGTGCCACATGGTGCGTGCCCTGATGAGGTACGCGCGCTGAGGAACCGAGCCCACTGACCGGAACCGGGCGGCTCCGCCCCACGGCGGACCGCCCGGCACCGGTCCTCACTTCTCCGACAGTTCGCGTTCCAGGGGGGTCCGGAAGCGGGGGGTGATCCGGGTGTCCGCCACCCAGGAACGGAGGCGATCGGCCTCCGCCGTGATCGCCTCCCGGGCCTCGCGGCCGACACCCCCCGTCTCCAGCAGCCGCCAGACGATCTCGCCGTCGGGACGCTGCGCCCAGCCCCCGACCACCCGGCCGTCCCACCACACCGTCGGACCGACGTTGCCGCTGCGGTCGAACAGGGCCGGCCGCAGGTCCGGTCCCAGGAACCAGTCGCGCTCCGCCCGGCTCATCGGCGCCGGATCGAGGCCGGGCAGCAGGGCGGCCCAGGGCGCGTCCGGCGCCTCCACCGCCTCCTCGTCGCCCGCCGCCACGTACCCGGTGACCCCGTCGTCCAGGGAGACGGCCACCGCCCCGCCCGCCGCCAGCGCCCGCCGGACGTCGGTGACCTTCCAACCCGTCCACCACTTCAGGTCGGCCTCGGTTGCGGGCCCGCACGCCCTGAGCCAGCGGTCCAGCAGCTCGGACCGGGCCTCGGCGGGCGGCACCGGGGGATGGGGCGGCGCGACCGCCCAGCGGAACTGCGTCGACGTCCAGGAACCCAGCGGACGCCCCCGCACCACCCGGCCCTCGACCCCCAGGACACGCATCAGCCGGGACGACACGGTGTGCACACTCTCGTAGCTCTTTCCGGGCGCGTAGGCGAACTGCTCCTTCAACCGCGGCTCGTCCGCGCCGAGTTCGTTCACCGTGGCCTCGCCGCGCCGGGCCAGCGCCGCGAGCGCCGACGCCTCGACCTCGTCGAGCCACGGCCCGGTCAGCCGTCCGCCGCTTCCGGCGACCAGGTCCTTGACCAGAGCGGCACGGGCCTTCGCGGCGATGTCGAGCCCCGTCGAGGCGTGCACCACGGCCGCCAGCGAGGTGGGGAACACGAACACGGTGTGCCGCATGCCGTGCATCCGTACGAGTGAACGGTCCTCGTACAGCGCCCGCTCCAACCCCGCCACGGTGTCCCGGGCGTCGGTGAGCCGGGCGCCCACCGACAGGTACACCGTCGCCGGGTCGGTGCCGTGCAGCGCGACCAGGGAGTCCGCCACCTCCTCGGGGGCCGACGCCCGCGCGGTGCCCGCGAGCCGCTGCCGCAGCCCGAGCCGTGCCCGCCGCTCCGCCACCCCGATGTGCCGAGGCTTTCCCGTCACGTCGTCTCCGTCCGGTCGCTCCGTACCGCTCACTGCCTCCCGGGTGCCCGGCGCTCCGTGCCCGGCGCCCGCGCCCCGCTCCTCCCATCCTCGCGGACGCGGCCCCGTCACGGGCCGGGTTCACCCGTTGGACGCAGCCGGGCATGCGGCGGACCTGACCGCGGCCTTGACTTGGGCCACCGCGAGGAAGCGGGATCCGGAGGCGAACCAGGACCACGTGGGGAGAGACGATGCAGCAGAGGGACGGCATACGAGGACCGGTCCGACTGATCCTGGCCGCGTCCGTGGTGGCGGCCCTGGCCGCGCAGCTCACCGCCTGCTCGGACGACAGCAGCCCCTCCGGCACCGCGTCCAAGGCGGCCTCCGCCGCCTCCCGCGCCGCGTCCGCCGTCTCCCAGGCCGCCTCCGCCGCCACCGAGGCCGGTGACGCCCTCGCCTCCGCCACCGCCGAGGCCGGCCGGAAGTTCGACGAGTTCAAGAGCGGCGTGGACGCCAAGGACGAGGTGAAGCTCGACGGGAACCCCGGCCCCGACTCCGACGGGCGCGCCACCGTCAAGGTCACCGCCGCCAATCCGACCTCCGCGGCGAAGTCGTACGTCGTCCAGGTCGACTTCCGCGACGCGAGCGGCAACCTCCTCGACACCACCGTCGTGACGGTGGACGGCGTCCCCGCCGGCGGTTCCAAGGACGCCACCGCCCGCAGCAACCGCTCCCTCACCGGTGACGTCAAGGCCGACGTCGCCCGGGCCGCAAGGCACTGACGGCCGTGCTCCGCGACAGCGTCACGGCCGGCACCGCCGGCACGGCGGACCGGGCCGCCCACGGACGGGCGGCCCGCAAGCGGGTGCGCCGATCCGCGCACGGCAGCTGGATCCCCGCCGCCGGCCGCCCCGACCCCGTGGGGATCCTCCAGGCACAGGGCCGGGACCGGCTCCCGGAACTGCTGCCCATCCGGTACGCCCGGATGGCGGCCTCCCCCCTCGCCTTCCTGCGCGGGGCCGCCGCCGTCATGGCCGCCGACCTCGCCGCCCAGCCCCACACCGGACTCACCGTCCAGCTCTGCGGCGACGCCCACCTGCTGAACTTCGGCCTGTACGCCGCCCCGGAACGCCCCCTGCTCTTCGACCTCAGCAACTTCGACGAGACCTTCCCCGGCCCCTTCGAGTGGGACGTCAAACGGCTCGCGGCCAGCGTCGCGGTCGCCGCCCGGGAGAACGGGCACAAGGAGGAGCACGTCTTCGGCGCGGCCCGTGCCGCCGCCGGGCAGTACCGCGAATCCGTACGGCGACTGGCCCGGCAGGGCGAACTGACCGTCTGGTACCAGCACATCGACGCCGGTCTGCTGCTGCCCCTGGTCCGCTCGGGCCGCCGCGGCCGGCGCGCCGAGGCCACCCTCACCCGGGCCCGCCGCCGCACCAGCCTGCTGGCGCTGGGCAAGCTCACCGAGACCGTCGGGGGCCGCCGCCGGATCGTCCACGACCCGCCCCTGCTGGAACCGGCCGGATCCATGGACATGGCCTCGCTCCGCAAGATCTTCAGCGACTACCGCTCCACGCTCCCCGAGGAACGCAGGCTGCTCCTCGACCGTTACCGGTTCGTCGACGCCGCCCGCAAGGTCGTCGGCGTGAGCAGCGTCGGCACCCGCTGCTTCATCGTGCTGCTCGCCGGACGGGACGCCGACGATCCGCTGTTCCTCCAGATCAGACAGGCGGGACGGTCCGTGCTTGAGGAGCACCTGCCCAGCGGCCCGTACGTCCATCCCGGGCGCCGGGTCGTCGCGGGCCAGCGGCTGATGCAGGCCGCGGGCGACGCCTTCCTCGGCTGGACGACCGGCCCCGAGGGACGGGCGTTCTACTGGCGCCAGCTGCACGACATGAAGGAGTCGGCGGACATCTCCGGCATGGGCCCGGGCGAACTGCGCGCCTACGCCCGGCTCTGCGGCACCGCCCTGGCCCGGGCGCACGCCCGCTCCGGCGACCGCGTCGCCATCGCCGCCTATCTCGGCGGCGCCGACACCTTCGAGCGGGCCGTCGCGGAGTTCGCGCTGCGCTACACGGACCGCAACGCCGCCGACCACGCGGCGCTGGGCGCGGCGGTCATCGCGGGTGTGGTCCCGGCGGCGCCGGGCGTCTGAGACCGCCGGCGCCTCAGCCGCCGAGTCCGGTGAGGGCCAGGTCCACGAGCCGGCACCGGTCCTCGGCGTGGTCGCGGAACCACAGGCCCAGGAAGTGATCGGCGTCGGGCAGTTCGAGGCGGGTGAAGTCCGCGCGCGTGCCCAGCGCGTCCGCGACGGCCCGCGTCACGGCGGGCGGGATGACCGCGTCCGAGGCGGGGACGACGAGCACGGCGCGGCCCTCGTAGTCCCGCAGCACGTCGAGCGCGGGCGTCCGCCGCCAGCTGTCCGGGGTACGGAGGATCCGGCTGAAGCGGCTCGGCGCAGCGGGTGTCTCCTGCCGCGGGCCACCGTCCGGGGCGTCGCCCGCCGGGCCCGTGCCCTGCGTGCCCGTGCCCGCCGGATCCGTGCTCGCCGGACCCTTGTCCTCCCGGTCCGGGCTCTTCGGGTCCTCGAACGGGAGGGGCCAGGCCTCGGCGGCGTACACCGCGGGCGCGCACAGGACGAGCGCCACCACGCGCTTGCCGTAGTGCCGCGCGAGATCGGTCGCCGTCTGGCCGCTCATGCTGAAGCCGACCAGGATCAGCGGGGAGTCCGCCGGAACCGTCGCGTCGATCACCGACACGGCCTGCTCGAACCGCAGCCGGAGGCTCAACTCGCCCAGTCTGCCGGTGCTTTCGCCGTGTCCGGAGAAGTCGAACGCGAGCCCGGCGCAGCCGCGGGCGGCGAAGTCGCCGAGCAGCGGGAGCAGCCGCTCCTTGCTGCCGTTGCCCGCGCCGTGCAGCAGGACGGCGGTCACCGCGCCGTCCCCGGCGTCGTCGCCACGGCTGCCGACGCAGCTCAGTCGTTCACCGTCGTGGTCGTGCGTGAAGGCGGAGAGCATCTGCCCATTCACGCACGCGGGCCACGCGATGCCCGAGGCGGGGTACGCGGTCGGACGACCGCCCGGTTCAGCCGGCGGCGGGGGTGGCGCCCGGGCCGACCGGTCGCGGGGTCGCCGAGCGGGGCAGCCGGCTGCGGAACCGCCCGGGTCAACCGGCGGCGGGGGTGGCGTTCGGGTCCGGCTTCGTGAGGCCCGGCGACGACGGAGCCGTGCCCTCGGCCGTCTTCGCCTGTCCGGCCGGGCCGCCGCCCGTCTCCGTCCCCGACGGCGTGGGGCCCCCGGCAGCCGCCTTGGCCTGCGCGGCGGCGACCGCCTCACGCAGGTGGTCCTCCTGCTCCTGGCTCAGCGAGGTCTGCACCAACTGGCCGCCGAACTCGGCGATCTGGGGGATCACCTTGTCCCCGGCCGCCTGCTTGACCAGGACGAACAGGGCGCCCGCGCCCGGCCGCAGATTCTGGCTCAGATCCTTCATGAACTTGTCGTTGATCCCGGTGTCCGTGACCGCCCCGCCCGCGGCACCGGCCGCCGCGCCCACCGCCGCGCCGAGCAGCGGCGCGAGGAAGAGCAGCCCGATGACACCGCCCCACAGCGCGCCCCCTGCCGCGCCGACGGCCGTGTGACTGACCGCCTGGTGGAGCTTGATCCGGCCGTCCTCGCTCCGCTCGACGACGACCGCGTCCTCCAGCTCGACGAGATGCTGCTTCGACAGCTCGAAGAGCTTGTCCCGCACCCGGCTCGCCGTGGCGACATCGTCGTAGGCGACGACGAACAGATTGCTCATGAGGGCACCCCTTGTGTCGATTCCGTACGACTTTATAGCGATATGGGGTGGGGTGCAGTCGGGAGAAATCCGTACGAGCGCCCGGTGCGGAGGTCCCCGGGCCCTGGGCGTGGGGCCCTTCGGGCCGGGGTGTCACAGGCCCGGCGCGCCCCAGATGGGGAACCAGCGGGCGAGGTCCTGCTCGACGCGCAGGTCGTCGGACAGAACCGCCTTGATCTGGAGCTCCAGCGCGTTGTCGCGCCGCTCGCCCCCGCCGGCGAGCGGCGCGAAGGGATAGAAGGTCCCGCGTTTGTACAGGTAGACGAGACCGAGCCGCCGCTCGCCGTCGTCCTCGAAACCCACCACCGAGCACAGCAGCTGGGGACCGAAGCCGGTGCTTTCCAGGGAGGTGTTGACCGCGTGCAGGTCGCTCACCAGGGCCGGCAGGTCGTCGGGCGCGCGGCGGGAGACAAGCCAGGAGTAGCCGTACTCGTCCCTGGTGCGTTCCACCGGGGGACCCGTCCGCTCGCTGTCGGCGTCCAGCAGGGCCTGCGCCTCCTGGTGGGCCTGGGCGAAGGCCGCGCCCTCGACCGACGCGAAGCACACCGCTCCCGTGCCGGTCGGGGTGAACCCGGCCGCCGCCTGGAGGGTCAGGGCCGCCGACGGCAGTCCGAAGAGCTGGTCGAGGTCGGGCACGGCGGGCTTGCTGCGGCCGAGCAGGATGTCCAGGAACCCCATGCGGTCAGAGAACCTCTCCGGGAGTCGGGGTGCCCGCGTCCGGCACGGCGGGCTCGCCCAGCTCGGCGGAGATGCGGGCCAGCTGTTCGAGCCGCTGCTCCAGGCTCGGGTGGGTCGAGAACAGGTTGGCGATGCCCGGCTCGGCGCCGAGCGCGGGGGTGAAGTAGAAGGCGTTGAAGGCCTGAGCGGTCCGCAGGTCCTTCGTCGGGATCCGGCCGATGTCCCCGGTCACCTTGGTCAGCGCGGACGCCAGCGCCGAGGGGCGGCCGGTGAGCAGGGCCGCGGAGCGGTCGGCGGCCAGTTCGCGGTACCGGGACAGCGCCCTGATCAGCATGAAACTGATGGCGTACACGGCCGCGGACACCGCCATCACGGCCATGAAGACGGCGACGGTGTTCTGGTCCTTGCGGCCCCGTCCGCCGAACATCTGCGAGTAGAACGCGAACCGCACGATCAGCCCGGCGAGCACTCCGAGGAACGACGCCACGGTGATCACGGCGACGTCCTTGTGCGCCACGTGCGACAGCTCGTGCGCGAGGACGCCCTCCAGTTCGTCGGGCTCCAGGCGGCGCAGCAGCCCGGTGGTCACGCACAGCACCGCGTGATCGGCGTTGCGCCCCGTGGCGAACGCGTTCGGCATGTCGATGTCCGACACGGCGACCAGCGGCTTGGGCATGTCGGCCACGGCGCACAGCCGGTCGACGACACCGTGCAGCTGGGGGTACTCCTCCCGCTCCACGATCCTTCCGTGCATGGCGTACAGCGCGATCCGGTCCGAGAACCAGTACTGCGCGATGAGCACCCCGGCCGCGATGACGACGACCAGGACCCAGGACTTCAGCAACACGATCAGCGCGGCGACGAAGGCCACGTACAGCAATCCGAGCAGGAACAGCGTGACCGTCATCCGCACGGTCAGCTGCCGATCGTTCCGGAATCGGCTCCGCATCTCGCACCACCCCGCACTCAGGCACTCGTCCCGCTTTCCATTGTGCGCCCGCGCTTCCCCATGAACAGGTGCCGATCGGCCCCGCGGCGGGCAAAGAACTCCCCGCCGGAGGCACCCCCGCACCGGGGCGGGAACGGCGCCGGCCGCGCCCTTCCCGGAGGAAGGACGCGGCCGGAGACGAACGCGGCGGGAGCCAGGGGCTCACACGTCGAAGTACAGCTCGAACTCGTGCGGGTGCGGGCGCAGGGCCAGCGGGGCGATCTCGTTGGTGCGCTTGTAGTCGATCCACGTCTCGATCAGGTCGGACGTGAAGACGTCGCCCGCGAGCAGGAACTCGTGGTCGCGCTCCAGCGAGTCGAGCACGGCCGGGAGCGAGGTCGGGACCTGGGCCACGCCCGCGTGCTCCTCGGGAGCCAGCTCGTACAGGTCCTTGTCGATCGGCTCGGCCGGCTCGATCTTGTTCTTGACGCCGTCCAGGCCGGCCATCAGCAGGGCCGAGAACGCCAGGTACGGGTTGCCGGAGGAGTCGGGCGCGCGGAACTCGACGCGCTTGGCCTTCGGGTTCGAGCCCGTGATCGGGATACGCATGGCGGCCGAGCGGTTGCGCTGCGAGTACACCAGGTTGACCGGGGCCTCGAAGCCGGGGACCAGGCGGTGGTACGAGTTCACCGTCGGGTTGGTGAAGGCCAGCAGCGACGGGGCGTGCTTGAGGATGCCGCCGATGTAGTAGCGGGCCATGTCCGACAGACCCGCGTAGCCGGCCTCGTCGTAGAACAGCGGGGAGCCGCCGCTCCACAGCGACTGGTGGACGTGCATGCCCGAGCCGTTGTCACCGAAGATCGGCTTCGGCATGAAGGTCGCGGTCTTGCCGTTGCGCCAGGCGACGTTCTTCACGATGTACTTGAAGAGCTGGAGGTCGTCGGCCGCGGCGAGCAGCGTGTTGAACTTGTAGTTGATCTCGGCCTGGCCGGCGGTGCCCACCTCGTGGTGCTGGCGCTCGACCTGGAGGCCGGACGCGGCCAGTTCCAGGGAGATCTCCGCACGCAGGTCGGCGAAGTGGTCGACCGGCGGGGTGGGGAAGTAGCCGCCCTTGTAGCGGACCTTGTAGCCGCGGTTGTCCTCGATCGCACCGGTGTTCCAGGCGCCGGCCTCGGAGTCGATGTGGTAGAAGGACTCGTTCTCGGCGGTCTTGAAGCGCACGCTGTCGAACACGTAGAACTCGGCCTCGGGACCGAAGTACGCGGTGTCGGCGATACCGGTCGAGGCGAGGTAGGCCTCGGCCTTCTTGGCCACGTTGCGCGGGTCACGGGAGTACTGCTCGCCCGTGATCGGGTCGTGGATGAAGAAGTTGATGTTGACCGTCTTGTCGCGGCGGAAGGGGTCGACGCGCGCGGTGGACAGGTCGGCGCGGAGCGCCATGTCGGACTCGTGGATGGCCTGGAAGCCGCGGATGGAGGAGCCGTCGAAGGCCAGCTCCTCGGCCGGGTCGAAGGCCTCGGCCGGGATGGTGAAGTGCTGCATCACACCCGGCAGGTCGCAGAAACGTACATCTACGAACTTGACGTCCTCGTCCGCGATGTACTTCTTGGCCTCGTCGGCGTTCTGGAACATCCAGCTCCTCCTACTCCCGCCCACTGTGGACCGGGGTGGTAGTTCGTTCGTGCGGCCAGTGCGGTGGCACACGCTGGAGCCGACCATAGGGACGGGGGATTTCTCCAGCGTGACCCATTTGTTTCGCCCAAGTTAACCGACCGCGGCCCTCCGGGCCCCTCCTGTCCGCATGGCAAAACGGGCACAGTACCTTGGACGGGTGGACAACAGGCAAGCAATCGGATCGTGGCTCTCCGGCCCCCGCGCGGCGGCGGAGGACGCCGGTGTCGACTTCGGGTACCGGGGTGAGCAACTCGGTCTGCCGGAGCACGGACCGGGCTCGATCGCCCGTCCGGGCCGCCGTCTCGGCGCCCTCGCGATCGACTGGGGCCTGTGCCTGCTGATCGCATACGGGCTGCTCACCGACGGCTACGGCCAGGCCACGGGCAACTGGGCGCTGCTCGTCTTCTTCGTCCTCGGGGTGCTCACGGTCGGCACGGTCGGCTCCACCCCGGGCAAGCGGCTGCTGGGTCTGCGGGTCGTGGCCGAGGGCGGCGGCCGGGCCAACCCGCTGCGCGTGCTGCTGCGCACGGCGCTCCTGTGCGTGGCCGTCCCGCCCCTGATCTGGGACCGCGACGGCCGGGGCCTCCACGACCGCCTGGCCCGCACGATCGAGATCCGCGCCTGATCCCGCCCGTCCGCCCGCTCACCGGCCCCTCGGCTCGGCCGCGCACGGGACCGGCCCCCGCGGGCGGGTGATCCCCTCCGGCGAGGACGGCCCCTGCGGGGAGGACCACGCCGCTCCCGCCGGGGCGGTTCGCCACGCCCTGAAGGGGGCGCGTCCCCGTGAGGGCGTCGGAGAGGGCCCGCCCGGTGAAGCGTGCCGACCTGATGAGGGCGCGGCCCGTCGGTACCGGCTCCCGGGGTCCCTGCGGGGCTCCGTCGCCCGGGGTGGCCGAAAGGCGCTTCGTACGACACCCGGCGCCGGTGCCGTGCCCACCCGTCCCGCCCTGCGGGACGCCTGCCCACGGGCGGCAGCACCGGAAGGTGGTCGGGGGTATTCGGCGCCGGGTGCCCGCGCCCACCTGTCCCGCCGCCCTGCGGGACGCCTGCCCACGGGCGGCAGCACCCGGTGGCGCGTTGCCCCCTCCGCGAGGAGGTCACCGTCCCCGGGTCCCCTGAAGGGCGCACCCGGGCCCAGGACCGGGCGACGCGAGAAA
>NZ_JBHXDQ010000032.1:0-93881 GCF_042725875.1 Streptomyces sp. NPDC127038
GTTCTACCCTGCGGCCGGCGTCTTTGTTGTTGCCTGGTGTTGCCCGCCCACCCAGCCCACGCGGGCCCGGCGGAGCCGCTGGGGGGCGGGGCCGACCCGTCATGGGTCCGGGGCCACGCGCCCCGCATCCTTCCTGTCGTGTCCTGTCCTGATGCTGTCGGCGCGGACACCGTCTGTGGTAGTCGGTCTGCATGCCGAAAACGGTCCCACCGGAAGCCGACGGCCCCGACCGGCCCACCCCGTGGGTACGGCTGCGCGCGGCGCTTCGCGACTCCGCGGCCGGCCGGGGCTGGCGGCACGGCAGGGACATCGAACTCGGGCAGTGGTCACTGGGCTTCGCGGCCCTCGGCTTCCTGACGCTCGTACCGCTGCTGATCGTCGTCTCGGCCGCGGATCCGGCGCACGGCAGGGGGTTCGCCCAGTGGCTGGGCGACGGACTCGGGGTGTCGGCGGCCGCGAGGGACGAGGTGGCGCGGCTGTTCGCGGGGCCCGCGCAGGTACGGCGGACCACGACGGCCTTCGGGCTCGCCGCGCTCGCGGTCTTCGGCCTGAGCTTCGGCGCGGCGGTGCAGACCGGTTACGAGAAGGTCTGGAACCTGCCGCCGGCCCGCTGGTACGCCCGCTGGCGCCACGTCCTCTGGCTCGCCGTGCTCATCGGCACCCTCTACGTGACCGCGACGACCACGCTGTGGCGCCACTCGGCCGCGGGAACGCTGGCCGCGACGTTCAGCGCCGTGCTCTTCTTCTGGTGGTCGCAGTGGATGCTGCTCGGCGGAAGGGTCCCCGGCAGGGCGCTGCTGCCGGGAGCGGTGCTGACGGCTCTCGCCCTGCTCGGCCTGCGGGTCTTCTCCCGGCACGTCTTCTCACCGCTGATCGCGTCCAGCGCCGTCGCCTACGGGCCGTTCGGCACCGTCCTGGTCGTCCAGTCCTGGCTGGTCGGTGTCGGGGTCGTCGTGTTCGGCGGTGCGCTCGCGGGGCGGCTCGCGCACGAGGTGCTCTCCACCGGGACGGGTGTTCCAGGGCGGCGGACCGGGCGCCGGGGGCGCTGAGCCCGGGCTGTCCCGTTGAGGGTGTCAGGGGCGCTGAGTCACGACCGTCCCGCTCCGGGTGTCAGGGGCGCTGAGCACGTACGGTCCCGCTCCGGGTCGGCGAGCGCGGGCCGGGCGGGGCGTCGGCCTGGTCGCCCGGCTCGGGAGGTCCGGCCGCGGCATCGTCCTGTTCTCCCGGCGCGGGAGGGCCGGCCGGGGTGCCGGCCGGGTCGCCCGGCGGGGGTGTCGGGGACGGCTCGCGGTCCCAGCGCAGGGCGAGGATCGTGACGGGGACCGCGATCAGGGCTCCGAGGACCACGGACATCACCACTGCCGTCCACGCGTCCCAGAAATGGCCCGCGACGAAGGCCATGGCGAACGGCACGACGATCACGGCCAGGGGCTTCGCCCCGATCGGGACCCGGGGGATCACGGGGCGGCCTGTGGCGAGGCAACGGGCCCGCCGTCCGGCGCCGAACGCGCCGATGAAGGCGAGGGCCGCCGACCAGACGACCGCCAGGGCCACCGCGGTCAGGACGGCGGGTTCCTCGTCCGGCAGTCCCGAGAGCGTCTCGCGCACCTCGCCCCTGCTCACGGCGATCATGTCGTTCCGCCACGTCGTGACGTCGACCTGCCTTCCGGGCCGAACGCTCTCCGCCAGGTCGCCGCGCGGGTCGAGGTCGATCGCGCCGTCGGCGGGAGCGGGGACCGGCGGCCGCAGGCGCACCCGGAGGACCTCCGTACGCCCGCTCTTGACGGTCCGGGCGGAGAGGACCGTCCCGCGGATCGTCCGCAGGCAGTTCGCGCCGTCGTCCCGCGCGGCGGCCCGGCCGGCGCAAGGCTTGGCGCCCTCGAAGGCCGTCTCCGCGGCCACCCTCCCGGGGATCAGGAAGCCCGGCACCACGGCCACGGCCGACAGGACCAGTCCGAGCAGCGTCCAGCCGGCCGCGCTCCACCACTCCCGCCGGATCCGCCGTGACGTCGCCCGCTCGTCCACCGTCCGCACCGTCACTCCCGTGTCTCCTCGCTTCCGGGAGCATTAGGTCACAGCCGCCCGTCCTGCGTGAACGGGGGGTCCTGGAAACACTCGACCCCGGCGGGACTGCCGGGTTCCGGCAAGGTCGCGAGCGGCAGGTCCCACGTACGAGGCGATCCCGCGTACGAGGTGATCCCGTCAGGGTGCCGCAGGGGTTCAGCCGATGAGCTCGGGCGAGAGCAGCCGGTACCGCGCCAGGACCACGTTGAGGGCGGCGGTGACCAGGACGGCGCCCGCGACGGCGAGCAGCGCCCGGCCCGTTCCCCACGGCGTGATGAGGGTGCCGAGCGCACCGCCCGCGAAGATGCCGCCGACGGTGGCGACGAGCCGGACGCGGGCGGTGGGCGCCTGCCCGGTCACCGGGCCTCCCTCGGCGCCGGGCCTCGCCTCCGACGGCGCATCCGACCCCGACGCACCGCCGGTTGCGGCTCCTGCTCCGACTCCGGTGAGACCGTGGATGAGGCGGACCAGGGACACCTGGACCAGGAGGGTCGGCATGCCGGGAACGGCCGCGCGCAGGGCGGTGTCGGCGCGCAGCCCCATGGCGAAACCGACCATGGCGATGACCAGGTTGTCCGGGTGTTCGGTGAGGGAACCGGAGCCGTGCCGCCACAGCACCGTGGCACCCGCGAGGGCCAGGAGCGCCCCTTCGACGGCCAGGGCGGCCGCGAACCAGTGCCGGTGCCGTGCGACGAGCTCGCTGGTGACGAGCGCCCCGGCGGCGGCCCCGAGGACGAAGGCGAGCAGGGCGACGGCCGGACGGGCCACCGGCAGCTCTCCCTCCCCGGCGACGGCGAAGGAGAGGAAGAGCAGGTTGCCCGTGGCCAGCGCGGTGAAGACGTGTCCCATGGTGAGGAAGCTGATCGCGTCGACGGCGCCGGCCAGGACGGTGAGGGTCGCCATGACGACGGTCCGCTGGCGTTCCCGTCGTCCGTCCGGCGCCGGCGGTCCGGTGTGTTCGGTCATGGGCTCAGTCTCGGGAACGAGGGCCGGGCGACGACGGTGCCCGGCCCGACACGCGACGCGCGTGCCGCCAATGGACGGCGCCGCGCGGCCCGTGCGAAGCCCCGCGGTCCCGCGTCAGGCCGACCGGGACGCGGCCGCGTCCAGGGCTTCCCGGGCCGAGGGGACCGCCGCGGAGCGGTCCTCCGGCACCAGGCCGATGCGGGTGCGGCGGTCCAGGAGGTCGGACTCGTCGAGGGCGCCCTCGTGCAGCACGGCCCAGAGCAGCGCGGCCCGCGTGACGGGGTGTCCCGGCACCACGGACTCGCCGAGCCGGGGATCGCGGGCGGCCAGGGCGTGGACCGCGGGTGCCTCGGCGCCGTACCGGCGGATCAGCGGCCCGGGGGCGGCGAGCGATCCGAGCCGGTGCGGGGCCGCCGCGCCCACCAGCGGCAGCGAGGCGGTCGTCGACGGACCCGCCGTCAGACCCCGGGCCTCGACGGCCGCGTCGACGGCGTCCTGGGCCATCCGCCGGTAGGTCGTGAGCTTGCCGCCGACCACCGTGATCACCCCGTCGTCCGAGGTGAGGACGGCGTGCCGGCGCGAGATGTCCGAGGTGCGGGCGGCCTCGCCCGAGCGGGCGGGCACGGTGTCGAGCAGGGGCCGCAGTCCCGCGAAGGCGCCGACGACGTCCTGGCGCCGCACCGGGGCGTCCAGCGCGGAGCCGACCACGTCGAGCAGGAAGCCGATGTCCGACTCCGGCGGCTCGGGCACGTCGGGCACCTCGCCGTCGACGGGTTCGTCGGTCAGGCCCACGTACACGCGTCCGTCGTCCTGCGGCAGGACGAGGACGAACCTGTTGGTCTCGCCCGGGATCGGGATGTGCAGTCCGGCGGGCAGCGGTCCGAACAGGTCGGCGCGCAGCACCAGATGGGTTCCGCGGGAGGGGCGGATGCGGATGCCCTCGACCAGTTCGCCGGCCCAGACGCCGGTGGCGTTGACGATCGCCCGGGCCCTGATCTCGCCCTGTTCTCCCGTGAGTTCGTCGCGGACGCGGGCGACGGTGCCGCCGGTCCCGAGGACCCTGACCCGGGTGAGGATCTTCGCGCCGTGGGCAGCGGCGGTACGGGCGAGCGCGGTGACGAGCCGGGCGTCGTCGGTCACCTTGCCGTCCCAGGACAGCAGGCCGCCGCGCAGTCCGGCGGGGCGCACCGACGGTGCCAGGTGGCGGGCCTCGACGGCGGAGAGCCGGCGCGGCGCGGGCAGGGTGGCGCGTGATGTGCGGGCCGCGAGCCGCAGGGTGTCCCCGGCGCGGAACCCGGCCCAGGCCAGGGAGGCCTGGCCGCGGGAGACCAGCGGGGTCAGCGGCAGCACGAAGGGCTGGGCGCGTACGAGGTGGGGGGCGGTGCGTTCCATGAGGGTGCCGCGTTCGACCGCGCTCTCGTGCGCGACGTCGAGCTGCCCGGAGGCCAGGTAGCGCAGTCCGCCGTGGATGAGCTTGGAGCTCCAGCGCGAGGTGCCGAAGGCGAGGTCGTGGGCGTCGACGGCGACGACGCTCAGACCGCGGGCGGCAGCGTCCAGGGCGACCCCGGCGCCGGTGGCGCCGAGTCCGACGACCAGGACGTCCACGGTGTCGCCGCCCACGGCCTCGGCGAGTTCACGGCGGCGACGGGCGGCGGAGAGCGACGATCCGGACGCCGGGCCGGACGGACCGCCGGAGGGACTGCTTGTGGGGCTCATGGCGTGAGGGTCCTCTCCAGAAGGGTGCGCAGCTCGTCGAGAAAGGCGCTGCTGGTGAGTTCGGGGTCTTCCTCGTCGGTCATGGTCCGCAGCGACAGGGTGAAGGACTGCACCACGAGCAGCACGGCCCGGGCCTGCCGCCGCGTGGGGGCGATCCGCACCGACCCGTCGGCGTGCCCCTGTTCCAGGGCGTCGGCGAGGAGTTCCAGGAGCGCTTCCTGACTGGCTCCGCGCCGGTCCAGTACGTACGGGAGCAGAAGTTCCGGGTCGACGTCGATGATCTTGCGGAAGAGCGGGTGGGCCCGGAAGCCCTCCACCCCGGCCACCAGACCGTCCACGATCAGGGTCCGCGTCTGCCCGTCCGGCTGCGGCTCCGGCAGGGCGCGGGTCGCCACGTCGATCCACTCACGGGTCATCAGGTCGCCGACGAGCGAGCGCACATCGGGCCAGCGCCGGTAGAGCGTCATGCGGGAGACACCGGCGCGGCGGGCCACGTCGGTCAGGGTGGTGCGGCGGACTCCGACCGCCAGGACGCAGTCGCGTACGGCGTCGAGGACGGGGTCGCCGTCCGAGTGGTTGTGACGAATGGGCGCCATGTGTCACAGTGTAACGCCCTGAGCGGCCGTGCGGGAGCCGGCGCGTCGCGAACCGACCGATGAGGACTACGTTCATGGACATGCTGTGGAGTGGCTGGGGCGACCCGGCGAAGGCGGCACCGCTGCCCGACTCGGTGACCGGCCTGCTGCGGGATCTGCTCGGCGTGAAACCGCGGGACACCGCCCCACACACCCTCGACGAGATCTCCCTCGCCGAGCCCCCGCCGGCCCCGGTCCTGCACGCGCTCGCGGACGCCGTCGGCGACGCGGCCCACGTACGCACCGACGCCGAGACCCGGATCAGGCACACCCGCGGGAAGTCGACGCCCGACCTCCTGAAGATCCGCGCGGGCGACGCCCGGGACGCCCCCGCGGCGGTGGTGCTGCCCTCGACCCACGACGAGGTGCTGGCCGTCCTGCGCGTCTGCGCCGAACACGGCCTCGCCGTCGTCCCGTTCGGCGGCGGCACCTCCGTCGTCGGCGGACTCGCCCCCGAGCGCAGCGCGTTCGTCGCGCTCGACCTGCGGCGGATGAACGCCCTGCTCGGCATCGACCCCGTCTCCCGGACCGCGACGCTCCAGCCGGGCCTGCGCGCCCCCGACGCGGAGGCCCTGCTCGCCGAGTACGGCTTCACCCTCGGGCACTTCCCGCAGTCCTACGAGTGGGCCACCATCGGCGGGTTCGCCGCCGCGCGGTCCAGCGGCCAGGCGTCCGCCGGATACGGCCGCTTCGACGAGATGGTGCTCGGCCTCACCGTCGCGACCCCGGAGGGCACCCTGGACACGGGCCGCGCCCCCCGCTCGGCGGCCGGCCCCGACCTGCGCCAGCTGATCCTCGGTTCCGAGGGCGCCTTCGGCGTCATCACCTCGGTCACCGTACGGATCAGGCCGGTGCCGCGGACGCGTGTCTACGAGGGCTGGCGGTTCGCCTCGTTCGAGGAGGGCGCCACCGCGCTGCGCAGGCTCGCCCAGGACGGTCCGCGGCCCACAGTGCTGCGGCTGTCCGACGAGACCGAGACGTTCATCGGCCTCGCCCAGCCCGATGCGATCGGTTCGGCCGAGGCCCCCGCGGTCACCGGCTGCACGGCGATCGCCGGGTACGAGGGGACCGAGGAGGAGACCGCGCACCGCCGCGAGGAGGCCGCGGCCGTCCTGCGCGCCGCCGGGGGCACGTACCTGGGCGCCGAGCCCGGTGAACGCTGGGCGCACGGCCGCTACTCGGCTCCCTATCTGCGCGACGCGCTGCTCGACGCCGGGGCGTTCGCCGAGACCCTGGAGACGGCGACCTTCTGGTCACGCGTGCCCGAGCTCTACGCCGCCGTGCGCACCGCGCTGACGGACACGCTCACCGCCGCCGGGACCCCGCCCCTGGTCATGTGCCACATCTCGCACGTCTACGAGAACGGCGCCTCGCTCTACTTCACGGTGGTCTCGGCGCAGGGCGAGGACCCCGTGGCCCACTGGGCACCGGCCAAGGAAGCCGCCTGCGAGGCCGTGCTGAACGCGGGCGGGACCATCAGCCACCACCACGGGGTGGGCACCGACCACCGTGACGGGTACCTGCGCGAGGCGGGCCCCCTGGGCATCGAGGCGCTGCTGGCCGTCAAGCGGCGGCTGGACCCCGACGGCGTTCTCAACCCGGGGATCCTGCTGCCCCTCGACTGACACCCACCGCGATCGACCCGCGGCGGCCGTCCCGACGGCGCCGCCGCACCCCGCGTTCCGCCCCCGCTCCGTCCGGCTCCGCCCCGCTCCCCACCCGTCACAGCCCGGAGGCACACCGATGCGACAGTTCACCGCGGTCGTCAATCCCACCGCGGGCGGCTCCACCGGGGCGGCCGCGCTGCTCCCGGTCGCCCGCCTGCTGCGGGAGGCCGGAGCCGGACTGGAGACCGAGTACAGCCGCAGCCTGGCCCACGCGCAGGAGCTGGCGCTGCGCGCGGGAGAGCGGGGCAGGGTCGTCCTGGCCGTGGGCGGCGACGGGATCGCGGGCGGGATCGGCGGGGCCCTCAGCGGGACGGACACCGTCCTCGGGCTGGTCCCGGCCGGGCGGGGCAACGACTTCGCCCGCGCGCTCCGGCTGCCCACCGCCCCGGCGGACCTGACCCGCGTCCTGCTGCGCCACGAGCCCCGCCGCGTGGACACCATCGAGGTGGAGTCGGCGGTGCACGCGCGCACCGTCGTGCTCGGCAGCGTGTACGCGGGGGTCGACGCGCTCGCCAACCAGCACGCCAACCAGGCGCGCGTGCTGCGCGGGGCCGCCTCGTACTACGCGGGAGGTCTGCGCGCGGTCGCGGGCTGGCGACCGGCGTCGTACCGCGTCACCGTCGACGGTGAGGAGCACTTCCACCGGGGCTACACGGTGGTGGCCGCCAACTCCGCCTACTACGGCTCCGGTCGCATCATCGCCCCGCTGGCCCTCACGGACGACGGGCTGCTGGACGTCGTCATGATCCGCCAGGCCCCGCGCCGGCTGTTCTTCACCCTCATGAACGAGCTCAGGACCGGCGCGCACGTGGCCCGGCCCGAAGTGGTGATCCTGCGGGGCCGGGAGATCCGCATCGAGGCGGACCGTCCCGTGCCCTACGGAGCCGACGGGGAGGTCGAGGCCACCCTCCCCGTCACGGCCCGGGTGTGGCCGGGTGATCTGGCCATGCTCTTCTGATCACCCGGCCCGGCCGTACCGGCCCGACTCAGCCGGCGGTGGTCTCGCCGCTGGCGCTGCCGGCCAGCCACTGGTCCCAGCTCAGGTTGAACGAGGCGAAGCCGTTGTCGGCGGAGGCCTTCGCCCGCGGGGAGCCGGTGACGGACACCGGGTCGCCCTGCTTGACCTGGTTGTAGAACCACTCGGCGTCGGAGATCGACAGGTGGACACAGCCGTGCGAGCCACGGGCGCTGCCGCTGCCCGGGTTCGGGTCACCGGTCGAGTAGTGGACGTACGTCCCGGACTGGGTCAGGTGCACGTCCCAAGGCAGCGTCAGGTCGTAGTAGTTGGGGGCGCCCTTGGTGCAGCTGATGCCGACGCTGCAGGAGGTCATGTGGACCGTCTTCGCCTTGTCGATCACCGCCATCACCCCGTTCCACGTGGGGTACTGGGCGCTGCCCGCGTTGATCGAGAGCGTGCGCACGGGCGCGCCGTTCTTCGTGACCTTCATCGTGTGACCGGTGACCGACACATCCGCGCGGACGTCGTCGCCGACGGTGAAGTCGTGCACGTAGGTACGCGTCCCGAAGCGGCCGTTGCCGTTGGCGACGCCCTTCAGATCGGCGGTGACCTTCACCTTGGTGCCGGTCGCCCAGTAGGACTTCGGCCGCCAGTCGGCGCGCCGGTCGCCGAACCAGTGCCACGCACCCGTCATCGGCTGGGAGCTGGTGACCTTCATGTGCTTCTCGATGTCGGCACGGGCCTTCTGCCCCACCGGGTTGGTGAAGATCACCGAGATCGGCATCGCGACGCCGACCGTGGCGCCGCTCTGCGGCGTGATGGTCTCCAGGAGCATCGGCGGCCCGGCGGGCTTCGATGGAGACGGCTTCACGCTGGCCGTCGGCTTGCTCGCCCCGGCCTTTCCGTCGTCTGAACTCGCCTTCGGTGTACCCCCGCCACAGGCGCTGGCGCCCGCCAGCACCGCCGCCATGACGAGTGCCATCGATATCCCGCTACGTCGCTTCACTTTTACCCCGGCTCACAATCGTGCCTGCCTCACTCTCTCTTTTGGACTGCGGGCGCCCGTCCGCGGTTGCAGTGGATGTGTAAAGCGCGGTTCAAAACCCGACTCGGGAGGCCCTGGTACCCCCGGACGCGGGGTGAAACACCTCCGGTGCCCGGGTGTTACGAGCGCGTCCGCGGAGCCGCGTCGACCTCCCCCGCCGTCGCCGCGGGCCGGTCCGCGGGTGTCCCGGCGCCCGAGCGGACGAGCGGCACCAGCACGGCGGCGCCGGCCACGGCGAGCAGGGCCACCACCCGCAGCACGAGGTCGATCGCCGAACCGTAGGACGCCGCGACCCCGGCGGAGCCGCTGAGCTCCTCCACGACGGTCGCGGCCACCGTCACGGCCACCGCGCCCCACAGCACCAGCGAGGTGAGGACCAGTCCCGAGGCCGCCGCCAGCCGCCCGGCGGGCACGTAGGACTGGGTCGCCGCGTTGGTCAGGGCCCAGCCCAGGCCCACGCCCGCTCCCACCACCGCGAACACGGCGGCGTAGAGGGGCAGCGGACGCGCCCAGGTCAGCGCGCCGAGCGCCACCCCGCTCAGCAGCAGCCCGACCGCCATCAGCACCTCCGCCCGCCACCGGCGCGCCAGATGACCCGACCAGTAGCTCGCCGCGCCGACGCCCGCCGACAGCGCGAGGAAGACCACGCCCGAGTCCAGCGGCGACAGCCCGCGCGCCTGTTGCAGGTACAGGGCGGCCAGCACGGCGACCAGGCAGTACACGATGTTCGAGACGGTCCCGGCCGCCGTCACGGTCACGAACGGCCGGTTGCGCAGCAGCGACAGATCGATCAGCGGTTCCTTCGTCCGGCGCTCGATCACCACGAACAGGGCGAGCGCGAGGGCGCCCAGGGCGAAGCACAGCAGGGTGGCCGCGGAGTCCCAGCCCCAGGCCGATCCCTGGTCGACGGCGAGCATGCCCGCGGTCAGGCCGCAGGCCAGCACGACCGCGCCGGGCAGGTCCATCCCCCGCGCGGCCCCCTCGTCCCGTGACTCGGTGACGTACCGCAGCACGAGCAGCACCGCGAGCAGGCAGAACGGCACGTTCAGCAGGAAGACCGCGCGCCAGCTGACGAGCTCGGCGAAGGACCCGCCGACGAAGGGCCCGAGCGCGGTGCCGACGGCGCTGAAGGCGAGGACGGTGCCGACCGCCCGGCCCTGGCGGCCGTCACGGAAGTGCGCGGTCACCACGGCCACCGCGATCGGCAGCACGAGGGCCGCCGTCATGCCCTGGACCACGCGTCCCGCCGTAAGCCAGGCCGCGTTCCGGGCGGTGCTGCACACCACGGACATCACGGCGAAGCCCGTCAGACCGATGACGATGACGCGTCTTCGGCCGTAGAGGTCGGCGGCCCGCCCGCCGACGATCATCAGGGCGCCGAGGGTGAGCATGTAGCCGCTCACCAGCCACTGGAGGTCGGTGGAGGGCGTCCCGAAGTCGCGGGCGATCACCGGCAGCATGAGGTTGAGCGCGAACCAGTCCAGCTCCACCAGCAGCATCGCGATCGAGGCGGCGGCGATGACCGCGCGGTCACGGCGGGAGAACAGTCTCGTCGTCCGGCGTGCGGCTCCGCTCACGACGACCATCCCCTGCCACGGGTCACCCCTCAAGCCAGCGTGCGTGCGCTCACGGAGCCCCGCAACCGGAACCCGTCCGGCCCGGCGCCGGAACCCGTTCCCGTCCGCGCGCCGGACCCGTGTTCACCGTTTGCTCAACTCCCGTATCACGCCGACCACATGGCCGTTCCGAGTAGGATGATCGAACATTTGGCCTGCCGCGTTTCCGTGGTGCGATGGGAGCTTGCCATGACGATCGACCGACAGTCGTTTCCTCCGCTCGACACCAGCAAGGCGCATCCCGCGCGGGTCTACGACTGGCTGTTGGGCGGCAAGGACAACTACCCGGTCGACGAGGCGGTGGCCGAGAAGCTGCCGCCCGAGGCCAGGGACGCGGCCCGGCAGAACCGGGAGTTCATGCACCGGGCGTCCGCCTGGCTCGCCGAGCAGGGCATCGACCAGTTCCTGGACATCGGCACCGGGATCCCGACCCAGCCGAACCTGCACCAGATCGTCCAGGACATCACGCCGTCGGCGAAGGTCGTCTACACCGACAACGACCCGATCGTGCTGCGTCACGCCGAGGCGCTCCTGGTCAGCCGGCCCGAGGGGGTCACGGACTACATCCAGGCCGATGTGCGGCAGGCCCAGGAGATCGTCCAACACGCGCGGCACGTCCTGGACTTCAGCCGTCCCATCGCGCTGTCGCTGATCGCGCTGATGCACTTCATCCCCGACGACGAGGACGCCCACTCCATCGTCCGCAATCTGGTCGCCACGCTGCCCTCGGGCAGTTACCTGGTGCTGTCGCACGCCTCCTCCGACGTGTACCCGGAGCTGTCCGCGCAGGTCACCGCCGAGTACGCGAAGGGCGGCATCCGGCTCGGCTTCCGTACCCGGGCCGGGGTGGAGCGCTTCTTCGAGGACCTCGACCTCGTGGACCCCGGTCTGGTGACGGCGACGGACTGGTTCAAGTCGGGTCCGGTGCCGACGCCGGAGAACAGCGGCATCTACACGGCGGTGGCGCGGGTCCGCTGACCGGAGCGGGCACCCGCGCACGGGCCCGGCGAACCGCGCCGGGCGGTCCTCGGTCGCGTCCATGCGGGTGGCGTATGGGGCGGTGGCGAGCCCCCGACGGCATGACCGGCGTTGTGCAGGGTGCCAGCTCACGATCAGTCAGAGAGGACGTCCTGTGCGTCGAACCATGCTGTTTTCTGTCTGTGCTCTCGTCGCCGCCGCCGCCACCGGATTCTTCACCACCAGCGCCATCCGCAACCGCTGACGGCACGACGCCCCGACGCGGCCGCGCGGGACACGCGACCGCGGCGCCGCCGGGACGGGACGGCCGGTCAGGCCGTCCCGCCCCGGATGCGCACGGGACACGGCCCCGGTTCAGTCCGGCCCGCCGGCGTTCCTGCCGGAAGCACGGCCGGTACGGCCCGCCCGCATCCGCAGGACGACCGGGAGGACGATCCACCACACGACGTACAGTCCGGCCACGCCCGCGACGATCCACGGCACGTACGAGTCGTCGTGGGTGGCCGTACGCAGCACCAGCAGCAGCGAGGCGGTCATGGTGAGCAGCAGGAGCGTCAGACCCAGCAGGGTCAGCCTCGACGCCCACACGACGGCCTCCGGCTTGATGAAGCGGCCCGTCACGATCCGGTGGAAGGCCACCGGGGCGACCAGCGCACCAATGGCCGTGGCCCCGAGGACGATCGTGACCATGTACAGGGTCCGGTCCGCGGCCGACAGCCGCCAGTAGGCCGGCTGGAACACCACGGTCAGCAGGAAGCCGAACAGGATCTGTACCCCGGTCTGCGCCACGCGGATCTCCTGGAGCAGGTCGCCCCATTTCCGGTCGGCCCGCTCCTCGGGCGATTCGTCGCGCCCGTCGTCCCGCACGCCGCCCCGCACCGGCGGTCTCCCTTCCGGCGGCACGGCTCTCAGCGGCCCAGCGCGTGCTTCAGCTGCTGTTTGCTCATGGAGGAGCGTCCGGGGACATCGCGCTTCCTGGCCTCCTCGTAGAGCTGGTCCCTGGTGGGGCCCTGGGCGCCGGAGTGCGAGCGCTCGCCGCCCCGCTGCGAGGCCGACCTGGGGTCGTGCAGGGACGCCTTGCTCGCCGTCCTGGACTCTCCCGCCCTCGCCCGCTCCTTGTTCACCGTGCGCGCCGCGATCTCCTCGGCGCGGCTCTCGGACTCCCCGCGGTCCCGCGCGCTCTCCTTGATGTGCTCGTACTGCCGCTGCCGCTTCCTGCTCGATCCCGCGGGCATGGTGCTCACCTTCCTTGATGCGACCTGTGCGTGGACACCGGTACCCCCGTCGGCGACGACTCCCTGCCGCGGGGTGCCCGCGTCACGCCTTGCGGTGGCGGGCCGCCAGCCAGAGGACGATCGCGGTGCCCGCGGCGGCCAGGACCAGGGTGCGGTTCTCGCGCGCCAGCCGCGCCCCCTGGGCCGCCCGCTGCCGCAGTGGTTCCGGCGCCTTCTCCTGCCACACTCCACCGGCCCACGCGGCGCCGCCCCGCACCTGCTCCGCGGCCTGGGCCGCCCTGTCCCTGACCGGGTCGGGCACCTTGTCCTGGACCGCGTGCGCGGCCTTGGCGGCCCCGGCCTTCAGCTCCCCCGCCCTGGCCACGGCCTGCCCGGCGACCTCGGCCGTCCTCTCCCTCGCCTGCCCGGCGACCTCCACCGTCCTGTCCTTGACCTCGGCGCCCTTCTCCCTGGCGCGCGCCGCGACGTCGGTCTTCTCGGCCGGCGTCTGGACGGTCGCCCCCAGCTCGGCGCGGGTGCGCTCGACCTGTTCACGCAGCTCGCCCGGGGTGGTGGCGGTGTGCTTGTCGTGCGACGGTTCGCTCATCGGTGGGCCCTCCTCCATGGGTTCTCCAGCCATGTCCGAGGTACCGGGTACCCCGAATCCGACGGTCGCTCGCTCCCTTCGCCCGAAGGCGACGGACGCACGGACGGCCCACCGGCCCTACTGCAACGCGCGGACCGCGGCCGTGAACACCGGGGGCAGCCGGGACGCGGCCGGGACGACGAGACGGGCGGTCGCGGGGCGGCGGGCCGCGGCCAGCAGCGCTCCGGTCAGCAGCCGGTGCCGCCTGGTCAGCACGGCCCAGGCCCGCTCGTACTCCGGTGTGCGGCCCGCGACCAGGCAGCGTACGGCGGCACCGGCCGTCGCGAGGCCCAGCGCGATCCCCTCCCCGGTGAGCGCGTCGACGTAGCCGGCGGCGTCCCCGACGAGCAGGACGCGCCCGGCGACCCTGCGGCGCGCCCGCTGGAGCAGCGGCCCGGCCCCGCGCACCTCCGTGGCCCCGGCCCCGCGCAGCAGCGCCCCGAGGTCCGGGAACCCGGCCAGGTGCGCGTCGTAGCCGCGACGCACCCGGCTCAGGACCGCGACCCCGACCAGATCGCCGGCGACCGGTGTCACATAGGCCTCGCCCGGGCCGGACCAGTGGACCTCGACGAAGTCGGTCCAGGGCTCGACACGGTAGTGGCGGCGCAGGCCGTAGCGGCGGTGCGGTCCGGCCGGCAGGTCGAGCCCCAGGCCGCGGCGGACGGCGGAGTGCAGTCCGTCGGCGGCGATCAGCCAGCGTGCGGTAAGCCCCGCCGCGGTGACGGTGTCCGCGCTCTGGCTCACCTCCCCCACCCGGCCCGGCACGATCCGTACACCGAGCCCGAGTGCGCGCTCGTACAGCGCGCGGTGCAGTTCGGTACGGCGGATCCCGAGGCCGCTCGGGCCGCTGAAGCCGGCCTCGGCGCGGACGGTTCCGGCCACGTACCGGATGCCGCGCAGTTCCCGGCCCGCGGGCTCGACGCCCAGCGCCCGCAGCCCGGCCACTCCGCTGGGCATGACGCCCTCCCCGCAGGCCTTGTCCACCGGCGCGGTCCGCGGTTCGACGACCACCGCCTCCAGGCCCGCCAGCGCGCTGTGGATCGCCGCGGCCAGACCGGCCGGGCCGCCGCCGGCCACCAGGACGTCGATCATGCGGGGACGGACTCGTACGGGGGCGTCGCTCCGGCGAGCGCCCGGTTCTCGCAGCGGACGCGCACGGTGAGCAGCACGGCGTCGGCCAGGGTGAACAGGAGCGCCGTGATCCAGGCGGTGTGCACCAGCGGGAGGGCCAGTCCCTCCGCGACGACGGCCACGTAGTTCGGGTGCCGCAGGAAGCGGTAGGGGCCCCGGGCCACGAGCGGCAGACCGGGGACGACGATCACGCGGGTGTTCCAGCGGAACCCGAGGGTGGTGATGCACCACCAGCGCAGCGCCTGAGCACCCAGGAGCACGGCCAGCATGGTCCAGCCCAGGGCCGGCAGGAAGGGCCGGTCCCCGAGCCGGACCTCGGCCGCGCAGCCCAGTAGCAGGGCGGTGTGCAGGGCGACCATCGCCGGGTAGTGGCCCCGGCCCGCCTCGATCGCGCCGCACGCGCGGCTGCGGCGCTCGTTGCGGCGGGCGACGGCGAGTTCGCCCACGCGCTCGGCGGCGACGGCGGCCACCAGAAGTCCGTACCAGTCCATGTCCTCGCGTTCCACCGTTCCATGTCGTGCGCGGGCGGCCTACCAGCGCAGCAGCACCAGTTCGCAGGCGAAGCCCGGGCCCATCGCCAGGAGCAGACCCGGGGTGCCTGCGGGCGGGGGCCGGGTGTCCAAGGTGTCGCGCAGGATGTGCAGCACGGACGACGAGGAGAGGTTGCCCACGTCGGCCAGATGACGCCTGCTCAGATCGAGCGCCCCGTCGGGCAGGTCGAGTGCCTCGCCGACGGCTTCCAGGATCTGCGGGCCGCCGGGATGGCAGACCCAGGCGCTGACGTCCTTCGGCTTCAGACCGTGGCCGTCGAGGAAGTCCCGTACGTCGTCGGCGAGATGACGGCGCACCACGTCGGGGATCTCCGGGCCCAGGACGACCCGGAACCCCGAGTCCTTGATCTCCCAGCCCAGGATGCGGCCGGTGTCGGGGTACAGCCGGCTGCGCGTGTCCACGATCGTGGGGCCGGCGACCGTGCCCGTACGACGGGATCCGCGGGCCACCACCGCTCCGGCGCCGTCGCCGAACAGGCCGGTGGCGACCAGGTTGGCCAGGGAGGGGTCGTCGCGCTGGAAGGTGAGGGAGCACAGTTCCACCGACAGCAGGACCGCCACCTCGTCGGGCCTGCCCAGCAGATAGTCGTGCAGCCGGGCCAGGCCCGCGGCGCCTCCGGCACAGCCGAGGCCGAACATCGGCACCCGTCTCACGTCGGGCCGCAGTCCGAGGCGGCCCACCAGCCGGGCGTCGACGGAGGGGGCCGCGATGCCGGTGACGGAGGTGAAGACGAGGAGGTCCACGTCGGCCGCGGTCAGACCGGCCAGCCGCAGTGCCTCGCGTACGGTCCTGGCGCCCAGGTCGGTCGCGGCCTGGATGAAGACGTCGTTGGCGGCGCCGAATCCGTCGAGTGTCCCGTACGCGTCGAGCGGCAGCGTCATATGGCGGGCGCGGACCCGCGCGGCGCGGTGCAGCCGGTCGAGGGCGCGTCGGTCGGCACCGTCCGGCAGGCATCGGCGGGCCACCATGTCCGTGATCGCGGACTGGTCGTAGCGGTGCGGCGCGAGGGTTCCGTGAACGGCGGCGATCCGCGTCATAGGGCTCCCGTCCGAACCGACTGGGGTGGGCTGCAGACAGGCCTTCCCCGGCGGCTCGCATCGCCACCAGGGATCCCCCGTCCGGCCGTTCCTCCCGTGGCGCGGGAGGACCGCGCGGGCCCGGGCTCCTACCATCGCCGGGTGGGTACTCCCGAGCACACGACGGCCGGTGGCACCGCGGGACGCGGGTACGGCCTGGTGGGCGCTCTGGGCCGGGCGTGCCATCCCGGGCCGGTGCTGGCCGTCACGTCGCTGGCGGCGGCGCTGGCCGTGATCACCGGCCGTGGGCCGCAGGGCTGTGTCCTGGCCGGGGCGGCCGTGCTGACGGGGCAGTTGTCCGTCGGCTGGTGCAACGACGCGTTCGACGCGCGGCGGGACAGCGCGGCGGGCCGCCGTGGCAAGCCGGTCGCGGACGGCGCGGTCGGAGCGGGGCAGGCGTGGGCGGCCGCGTACGGCGCGCTGCTCCTGTGCGTGCCGCTGTCGCTGTTCAGCGGCGTGGGGGCCGGCACCGTCCACCTGGCCGCGGTCGCCGCGGGATGGGCGTACAACCTGCGGCTGAAGGCGACCCGTTGGTCCTGGGCGCCGTACGCGCTGGGGTTCGGAGCGCTGCCCGCCTTCGTGACGCTGGGGCTGCCGGGCCGTCCGTGGCCGGCCTGGTGGGTGCTCTGCGCCGGGGCGCTCCTGGGTGTCGGGGCGCATCTCGGGGATGTGCTCCCGGACATCCGCGAGGATCTGGCGACGGGTGTACGGGGGTGGCCCCAGCGGCTGGGGCCCGAGCGGGCGCGGCTGCTGCTCCCGGTGCCGCTGGTGGCCGCGTCGGCGCTGCTGGCGCTGGGGCCCGCGGGTCCGCCGGGCCGACGCGAGGTGGTGGCGCTGGCCCTGGTCCTCGCGGTCGCGGTGACGGGGACGGTGCTGGGGCGCCGCCGGGAGCGGCTGGCGTTCGCGACGGCGGTCGTCGTGGCCGCCGTGGACGTGCTGCTGCTGCTCGGCGGCTCCTGGACGGGGCCCGCCTGACGGTCCCGCTCCCTCCGCGAAGAGAGCGGAAGGGTTCTGCGTTCCGTTCGGCCCGGCGGTGACGGCGCACCCGGGGCCGGGACCGGAAACGCGGAGGACCCGCACCGTGCGGTGCGGGTCCTCCTCAGCGAGGCCGTCCGGCGAGCCGAGTGATCACGGGGTCTGGCGGTGTCCGGCCCTCGGCCGGTCAGCTGCCATCACCCGGCTCCGGACGGGCGTGCCGTCAGGGGCCGTTCAGTGACCGTGGTTGTCGCCGTGGCCACGGTGGTCGTCGCCGTGACCCCGGTGGTCGTCGCGGCCGCGGTTGTCGTCACGGCCGTGGTCGCGGTCGTGACGGCTTCCCCACGAGACGCTGTCGACGAAGCGTCCGCGCTCGGTGCGCAGGGTGGCGACGTCTGCGTGGTTGTTCCACACCTCGTTGCGGCGGTCCTGGTACAGGTCACGGTTGGTGTCGCGGCCGAAGCCGGTGTGGACGCGGACGGTGGAACGCGGAGCCAGACGGTAGTGGTTGAAGGTGTAGCGGTTGCCTTCGCGGTCGGACAGCGTCCAGCCGTCCAGGTTCACGCCACGGCGGCCCGAGTTGGTGAGTTCCACCCACTCCGCGTTCAGGGACCGAGCGGAGCGGTCGTCAAAGCCCGGAGCGTCGGCCTGGACCCGGCTGATCGCGACGTGGCTGCGCTCGAAGCGGGGCTCCGCGGCCGAGGCCGATACGGAGGCGGAACCGACCAGAGCGCCGGCCGCCAGAGCGGCGGCCACCATACGGCGGGCAGTGACAGACGTGGAAACGGACATGAAAGCTCCTCAAGGTTCGAGAGCCGGCACACCTTTGCGGGACTCCTCACGGAGAACCCGCACGGTGCGACCCTGTGCTGGTCCCGGCCCGGTGGCCGAGGACTCATAACTTGCTGCACATCCCCGCCCAGGACGGGCGACACCAGACCCCTGTTACGAATTACGAACATGTCGGTTACAGATGCTTGTATCAGCCCTTTAACCGCTGAAAGCCGATGCGTGACATGTCGTCACCCTCAACTCCCTTGCACCTGCGGCCTCCTGGAGATGAGGGACGGCCCTCCGCTTCTGGACGCCCCGACCGGCCGTCACCCGAAAGTGAGTAACACCGTTCCGGTCCGCGGGGCCCCGGAATCGGCGCGGAGTGCGGCACCACGGCTCACGGCTCACGGCTCACGGCTCACGGCTCACGGCTCACGGCTCACGGCTCACGGCGAACGGCGTCGCGACAAGGGGCGTCGGCCGCGTGCCGGTGAGATTCGCGGGCCCGGAATCCCGTGCGCCGGGGCGAGGCCTCGTGCGAGGGACGCCGGACACGGAGTGAAGGGGGACGGCTCTCCGGCCGTCACAGCATCGGCGCAGAGGGCGCCGGAAGGGCGGTGCGGGCCGCTCGTGGGCGTGTCGCACACTGCCGGTGTGTCAGGACGCTTTACGGCGGCCTCTCCTGGAGGCCGCGGGGCGGGCGTCGTCCGCCGTACGGCGTGACGCGAAGGTCAGGCGGGGGTGATGTTCTCCGCCTGCGGGCCCTTCTGGCCCTGGGTGATGTCGAACGTCACGGCCTGGCCCTCCTGGAGCTCACGGAAGCCAGTGGCGTTGATGTTGGAGTAGTGCGCGAAGACGTCGGGGCCGCCGCCGTCCTGCGCGATGAAACCGAAGCCCTTTTCGGCGTTGAACCACTTGACAGTTCCGCTGGCCATGCCAGTGCCTCTCACTCGATGACGGGTCCGCACCGCGCGAACCCGGAGGTAGTCGTCCTGGTCCTCGGGCACTGCACAGCAAAACGCCCGCACCACGGCGCGGGCAGGTACTGCGAACCACGACATCTGCCAGCGACGTTACACGGCGAGAGCGCCTCTCACCAGAGAGCGAGGGCCGTCAGGTGGAGCGGCACTGGAGACACACACGCCCCACCGAGGCCCGGGAACCGCCTCACGGACCCGGTCGCCGAGGAGGATCGGAGCACGGCCGGGGCACCGCACGCCGTCACGAACCACCCGTCAGGACGGCACCGGAAGGGACTACGGAAACGCGCCCGCGTGTCCCCCGACCTCAGCGGCGACCAGGCCGCGCGACACGAACGCACGGTGCGCGAGGGACGGGCGTGGACGGTGTGTCCCGCGGGTCGCAGACGGTCGACGCCCGCTCTGTCGCGGGCCACTGACTGTCCGTACGCTGACAAGTGAGGCAACTTCAGGCGTGATCGACGGGGGGACCGTCATGTCCTGGGATCATCAAGGTGCTCGTGACGGCTTCGTCGTTCCACCGATGCCGACCGCGCCGCCACCCGCTCCGGCCAGCCCGTGGCGGGCGCTCGCCGTGGCGCTGCTGAACCTGAGCGGGCTCGGGCTCGGTTACGCGGTGGTGCGCCGGTGGTGGCTGATGGGCGTGTGCTGGGCCGCGACCGCGGTCCTGCTCCTGGTGGCGCTGCCCGCGGATCCCGACGGGGTCCCCGGTGCCGCGCTCGTGCTCTACCTGGTCCTGCTGGCGCTGGCCGCCGCGCACGGCGCTTCCGTCGGTCTGCGGACCCGGCTGGCGCTGCTGCCGAGCGCCCTGATCGCGGCCGTGCTCGGTGTGGTGCTGCTGGCCGTGCCCGCCGCGGGGGTCGTGCTGTACGACGGGGCGCGCGACGAGGCGACGGAGCGGATGCTCCTCGACCGGCTGGACCGGGCCGACGCACTCGTCGCGAAGTCGGGGAAGCAGGACTTCGCGTCGGCCGAGGCCGGCTATCGCCGTGCCCTGTCCGCCTACGGCGCGCTCAGCGACGACCACCCGGACTCCCGCGCGGCCCGGCGCGTGCCCGACCGGCTCAGGGCCTACTACGAGACCGTCGCGGCCCCCTACGCGCGCGAGGACTACTGCTCCGCCGTGGCGCCCTTGAAGTACCTGCGTACGGTGCCGCGCACGATCGGCACCAAGGACCTGGGCGACCTCGTCGGCTGGCCGGACGACCGGCTGGCCACCTCGCTCTACTCGTGCGCGGCGGCCTCGCTGAGCGCGGGGAGCGAGGGCTGGACCACGCAGTTCGGCGAGCTCCTGTCGACCTTCCCCAGGTCCGCTCAGGCCGGGAAGGTCGAACCCGCCGTGAAGAGCGCGGTCGACAAGGCGGTGGCGTCCGTGGGCGGCGACGACCCGTGCGCCGCGGTGCAGCGGCTCGACGGCCTCGACACCCAGGTCCGCGGACTGCCGGGCGAGCAGGCCGGCGTGGCGGACGCCCTCGGCAAGGACGCCGACCGGGCCTCGCGCAGCGCGCGTTCGGGCGGGTACGCCTGCGGTGTGCACCAGTACAAGGACGGGGACTTCGCCGACGCCGTCACCACCATGAACGACTTCGTCCGGGAAAACCCGCACGACGGGAACCGGACGCGCGCCCAGAAGACGGCCATCGCCGCGGAGGTCGCGCAGACGGTGCCCGCGGCCGGAAAGCACCTGCCGACCACCGCGTCGGGCGGCAGCATCGCCGTCACGGTCAAGAACGACAGCCCCGACGACATCACGGTCCTGTACACGGGTCCGGTGACCGGGAGCTTCACCCTCAAGGGCTGCGCGAGCTGCACGTCGTACTCGCTCGGCACCACGCTGGGCCTCGGCTTCAAGCCGTGCAGCGACAGCGGCAGGCACTACCCGCAGCGGACCATCCACCTGCCGGTCGGCACCACCTACTTCGTGCACAAGTCCCGCACCAGCACGAGCAAGACCCCGGCCTCGGACACGGCCAGACTGACCCCCGGCTACATCTACACGGAATGCGCGTACACCACCACGGGCCTCGCCTACTGAGGACGGCGGCGGACGTCCGGAAGCGGGACCGGGCGCCCGCCGCCGCCGTGCGCGACAACACGCGGTCCGCACCTCACAGGGCCCGTCGTGGCGGTGTGTGGAGTGCGTAACCCCTGGTGGGCGAGCGGCGTGACAGGGGTGTAATGGGGGCTTCGTAGCGTCGGTGGGGAAAGGTGCCGATCACACGGAGGACCGCTCGTGACCACGACCACCCAGCAGGTGCGGACGGTCTGCTCGTACTGCGGTGTCGGCTGCGGGATGGTCCTCGACATCGGCATGGGGCCCGACGGACGGCGTACGGTGCTGAAGGCCTCCGGCGACAAGGCGCACCCCGCCAACTTCGGCCGGCTGTGCACCAAGGGCGCGACGACGGCCGACATGCTCGCCGCGCCCGGACGGCTGGCCTCGGCCCTCGTGCGGGAGGAACGGGGAGCGGAGGCCGTGCCCGCCCCGGTGGACGCCGCGATCGCGGAGACGGCCCGGCGGCTGCGGGCGGTGATCGACGAACACGGCCCGGACGCCTTCGCGTTGTACGTGTCCGGGCAGATGAGCCTGGAGGCGCAGTATCTGGCGAACAAGCTGGCCAAGGGGTTCGTCGGGACCAACCAGATCGAGTCCAACTCCCGGCTGTGCATGGCCAGCGCGGGCACCGGCTACAAGCTGTCGCTGGGCGCGGACGGCCCGCCCGGCTCGTACCAGGACTTCGAGCACGCCGACGTCTTCCTGGTGATCGGCTCCAACATGGCCGACTGCCATCCGATCCTGTTCCTGCGCATGATGGAGCGGGTCAAGTCGGGCGGCGCCAAGCTGATCGTCGTCGACCCGCGGCGCACCGCGACCGCCGACAAGGCGCACCTGTTCCTGCCGGTGCGGCCCGGAACGGACCTCGCGCTCCTCAACGGTCTGCTCCACCTGCTGTACGAGAACGGGCACACCGACCCCGCGTTCATCGCCGCGCACACCGAGGGGTGGGAGGCGATGCCGGAGTTCCTGGCCGGCTATCCGCCCGCCGCGGTCGCGGACATCACGGGAGTCCCGGAGGACGACCTGCGCGAGGCGGCCCGGCTCATCGGCGAGGCCGGGGAGTGGATGAGCTGCTGGACCATGGGCCTCAACCAGTCGACGCACGGCACCTGGAACACCAACGCGCTGGTCAATCTGCATCTGGCGACCGGCGCGCTCTGCCGGCCGGGCAGCGGCCCCTTCTCGCTGACCGGCCAGCCCAACGCCATGGGCGGCCGGGAGATGGGGTACATGGGTCCGGGACTGCCCGGCCAGCGGTCCGTCCTCGTCGAGGAGGACCGCGCCTTCGTCGAGGACCTGTGGGACCTGGCCCCCGGCACGCTGCGCGAGGACGGGGTCGGCCGGGGCACGGTCGAGATGTTCCGGAGGATGGCCGAAGGGGACATCAAGGCCTGCTGGATCATCTGCACCAACCCGGTCGCCTCCGTGGCCAACCGCAGGACCGTGATCGAGGGCCTGGAGCGGGCCGAGTTCGTCGTCGCGCAGGACGTGTTCGCCGAGACGGAGACCAACGCGTACGCGGACGTCGTCCTGCCCGGCGCGCTGTGGACCGAGACGGAGGGCGTCCTCGTCAACAGCGAGCGCGATGTGACACTCGCCAGGCCCGCGGTCGAGCCGCCCGGGGAGGCGATGGCGGACTGGCGGATCATCGCCGCCGTCGCCCGAGCGATGGGCTACGAGCGGGGCTTCTCGTACGACAGCGCGGAGGAGGTCTTCGCGGAGATCAGGCGCGCCCACAACCCGAAGACCGGCTACGACCTGCGGGGCGTCAGCTACGACCGGCTGCGCTCCACCCCTGTGCAGTGGCCCTCGGCGCGCGAGGACGGTCCCGACCGCAACCCGATCCGCTATCTGGACGAGCACGGCGGGGGTCCCGTGTTCCCCACCGCGAGCGGGCGGGCCAGGTTCTTCGCCCGCCCGCACCTGCCTCCCGCCGAGATGCCGGACGACGACTACCCGTACGTCCTGAACACCGGCCGGGTGCAGCACCAGTGGCACACCCTCACCAAGACCGGCCGGGTCGCCAAGCTCAACAGACTCAACCCGGGCCCCTTCGTGGAGGTGCACCCGGACGACGCCGCCGCGCTCGGGGTCGCCGACGGCGACTCGGTGGAGGTCGCCTCGCGGCGCGGCCGGGCGGTGCTGCCCGCGGTGGTGACCGACCGGGTGCGGCCGGGCTGCTGCTTCGCGCCCTTCCACTGGAACGACCTGTTCGGCGAGTACCTGAGCGTCAACGCGGTCACCAGCGACGCCGTGGACCCGCTGTCCTTCCAGCCGGAGTTCAAGGTGTGCGCGGTGTCCCTGACCAAGGTGGCGACCCCGGTGACCGTGACGGCGCCGCACACGGCCACGGCCGCGGTCTCGGTACCGGCATCGGCCACGCCGGGAACCGGGACCGACGCGCAGGCGGCCGTCGCGGTGGCCGCCCTGCCCGCGGGCCCCGCAGGCGCCTTCGGCCTGGAACCCGCCCCGCCACCGGTCCTGGCCGAGCACGAACGCCGCTATCTGATCGGGTTCCTCTCCGGCATCGAACCGGGCGCTCCCGGCGTGCCGGTGCTGCCGCCGGGCGCGCCCTTCAGTCCCGAGCACGCCCTGTGGGTGAACGGCGTCCTCGCCGGCCTGTACTCCCGGGCCGCACCGGGAACCGCGCCCGAGGCCCCGGCGCCGGCGGGCCCCGTCAGGGAGGTCGTCGTCCTGTGGGCCTCACAGACCGGCAACGCCGAGGAGTTCGCCACGGCCGCCGCCGACCGGCTCACCACCACCGGGCACAAGGCCACACTGGTCGGCATGCACGACACCCACCCGGGTGAACTCCCGGCGGGCGCCGACGTCCTGCTCATCACCAGCACCTTCGGCGACGGCGACGCCCCCGACAACGGCTCCGGTTTCTGGGACGCGCTGGCCGCGCCCGACACGCCCCGGCTCGACGGCCTGCGCTACGCGGTCCTCGCGTTCGGCGACTCCTCGTACGACGACTTCTGCGGGCACGGCCGCCGGCTCGACCGGCGCCTCGGTGAACTGGGCGCCGTACGGCTCGCGCCGCGCACGGACTGCGAACCCGACTACGGGCCCTCGGCCACGGCCTGGCTCGACCAGGTCCTCGCCTCCCTGACCGGCGCCACCGAGACAGCGGCGGCGGGGACACCCTCCACCCAGGGCCCGCCGTCCGTGGCACCTGTGGCACCGCCCGCCTCCCCGCCGAGGCGACCCGCCCCCGTCACCGCGCGCCTGACCGGGAACGAGCTGCTCAGTCTGCCCGGCGCGGGCAAGGAGGTACGGCGGTTCACCTTCGACACCCGGGACAGCGAGACCCCGCTCGTCTACCGGGCCGGCGACGCGCTCGGCGTACGTCCCGTCAACGCCCCCGGACTCGTGGCGGAATGGCTGGCCACCACCGGACTCGCCCCGGACGGCGCGGTACGTCTGGAGGGAGGCGGGGAGATCGCGTTCCACGACGCCCTGCACCGGCATCTGGACATCACCCGGATCACTCCGGGCCTGCTGCGCTTCGTCGCCGAACGCACCCACGACCGGGCGCTGAAGAAGCTGCTGCGCCCCGACAACAAGGACGAACTGGCCCGCTGGTCCTGGGGACGCCAGGCGGTCGACCTCGTCGCCGAACACCCGGTCCGGGCCGGCGCCCAGGAGTGGGCGGACGTGCTCAAGCCGCTACAGCCACGGCTGTACTCCATCTCCTCCAGCCCGCTGACCGACCCCGGTCTCGTCTCGCTGACGGTCTCCGTCGTGCGCTACGAGAACCCCCGCGGGCGTCCGCGCCAGGGAGTCTGCTCGCCGTTCCTCGCGGACGCGGCCCCCGGCACCCCGGTACCGGTCTTCGTCCAGCCCTCCCCCAGGTTCCGCCCGCCCGCCGACCCGGCCACCCCCATGGTGATGGTCGGCCCCGGCACCGGGATCGCGCCCTTCATCGGCTTCCTGCACGAGCGTCGCGCCCTCGGCCACTCCGGACCCAACTGGCTGTTCTTCGGCGAACAGCACCGGGCCACCGACTTCTACTACGAGGACGAGCTGGCCGCCCGCCTCGCCGACGGCACCCTCAGCCGCCTGGACACGGCGTTCTCCCGCGACCAGCGGACCAAGGTCTACGTCCAGGACCGGATGCGCGAGCACGGCCCCCAGCTGTGGTCCTGGCTCCGGGACGGGGCGCACTTCTACGTGTGCGGCGACGCGTCCCGCATGGCCAAGGACGTCGACCAGGCCCTGCGGGACATCGCCGTCACCCACGGCGGCCACAGCGCGGAGGGCGCCGCCGCCTACGTCAAACAGCTCACGGCCGAGAAACGGTACGTCCGCGACGTGTACTGACCCCGGCCGGGGCCCGGAAGCCGCTCACGACTGAGCGGGTCCTCCGCCGGGGGTGAAACCCAGGTCGACGGGGGTCGTGGGAGGACCGTCCCGCCGTACGGACTCGAGGAGTTCCGGAAGCCTCGGCGGCCACAGCGCCTCCACGGCGGCCGACAGGTCGTCCGGCGACCACCACCGGCCCCCGAGGATGCCCTCCGCCGCCTGGAACGCGCCGAGTTCGCCACCCGGCAGCCTGCGCGGCCCGTAGGCGAGGAAGATGTGCTCGTACTGCCGCACCGGAACGCCGACGCGGGTGAAGTCGTGCTCCCAGAACCACAGGGGCGTGCCGCCGAGTTCGATGTCCGTCCAGCCGGTCTCCTCCCGCACCTCGCGCACGGCCCCCTGGTGCGGGGTCTCCCCCGGGTCCAGTCCGCCGCCGGGCAACGCCCAGTGGACGCCGACCTCCTCGTTGTCGTACCGGAACATGAAGACGGCTCCCGCCGGGTCCAGCACCGCGACCCTGGCCGCCTGTCGGGGTATCCGCATCGGCTCAGCCTGGCAGAGAGATCTGGATCACCGCCACCGAGAGGTCAAGGTCACAGGCGCCGCCTCTGCTGTCGCCCTAGTGCTCTGACCTAGCATCCGAGCATGACAGTCCTGCCCAACGACGGGCTCGCGCTGGCCGCCGAGTTCCCTTCCGCGACCCATGACCAGTGGCAGCTCCTGGTAGAAGGCGTGCTGCGCAAATCGGGCAAGGAGGCCTCGGGCCCGGCAGCCGAAGACGCGCTGTCCACCCGGCTCGAGGACGGGCTCACCACCAGGCCCCTCTACACCGCGCGCGACACGGCCGCCGACGCCGGTTTCCCCGGCTTCGCCCCCTTCGTCCGGGGCGGCAGGCCCGAGGGCAACACGGCGGGCGGCTGGGACGTACGGCAGCGGCACACCGCGGCGGACAACGCCCTGGTCCTCGGCGACCTGGAGAACGGCGTCACCTCGCTGTGGCTCACGGTCGGCGAGGGCGGCATCCCGGTGGCCTCGCTCGAAACGGTCCTGGACGGGGTGTACCTCGATCTGGCGCCCGTCGTCCTCGACGCGGGAGCCGACGTCGAGGCGGCGGCCGAGGAGCTGCTGCGGCTGTACGCGGCACGCGGTGTCGCGTCCGGTGCCGCGCGCGGGAACCTGGGCGCGGACCCGCTCGGCCACGAGGCCCGCACGGGCGTGGCGACGGAGCTCGCCACGATCGTCCCGCTCGCGCTGCGCTGCGCCCGGGAATACCCGGGACTGCGGGCCCTGACCGTCGACGCGCTCCCGTACCACGAGGCCGGCGGCTCGGCGGCGCAGGAACTGGGCGCCTCGCTGGCGACCGGCGTCGCCTATCTGCGCGAGCTGACCGAAGCCGGACTGTCCGTCGAACAGGCCTGCGCGCAGCTGGAGTTCCGGTACGCGGCGACCGCCGACCAGTTCCTGACGATCGCCAAGCTGCGGGCGGCGCGACGTCTTTGGGCGCGGGTGGCCGAGGTGTGCGGGGCGCCCGCCGCGGGTGCGCAGACGCAGCACGCCGTGACCTCGCCGGTGATGATGTCGCGCCGCGACCCGTGGGTGAACATGCTGCGCGCGACCATCGCGACGCTCGCGGCCGGCGTGGGCGGCGCCGACTCCGTCACCGTCCTGCCCTTCGACCACGCGCTCGGTCTGCCGGACGCGTTCGCGCGGCGCATCGCCCGCAACACCTCGACGATCCTCATCGAGGAGTCGCACCTGTCCCGGGTGATCGACCCGGCGGGCGGCTCCTGGTACGTGGAGAAGCTGACCGACGAACTCGCCCACGCGGGCTGGGAGTTCTTCCAGGGGATCGAGCGGGACGGCGGCCAGGCCGCGGTGCTGCGCTCGGGCCGGCTGGCGGGCGACCTGGCGGAGACCTGGGCGGCCCGTTCGGTGAAGCTCGCCAAGCGGCGCGAACCCATCACCGGGGTCAGCGAGTTCCCGCATCTGGCGGAGCGCCCGGTGGAGCGCGAGCCGGCTCCCGAGGCGCCCTCCGGCGGTCTGCCGCGGGTGCGCCGCGACGAGGCGTACGAGGAGCTGCGGGCCCGCTCCGACGCGCACCTCGCCGCCACCGGGGCCCGGCCCCGGATCTACCTGGCCACGATCGGCCCCGCCGCCGCGCACACCGCGCGCAGCACCTTCGTCGCGAACCTGTTCCAGGCCGGCGGCATCGAGCCGGTCACCGACGGCACGTTCGAGGACAGCGGCGCCACCGAGGCCGTCCTGTGCTCCAGCGACGCGCTGTACGAGGAGCGGGCCGCGAGCACGGCCGAGGCCCTCGCCGCGGCCGGTGCCCGGCACGTCTTCCTGGCCGGCCGCCCCGCGGACCACGCCGGGGTCGACTCCTACGTCTTCGCGGGCTGCGACGCCGTCGCCGTCCTCTCCGCCACCCTCGACCGCATGGGAGTGTCCTCCTGATGGGAATCCCCGACTTCTCCGGGATCGACCTGGGGACGCCCACCGCCGACGGCGGCGCCGACGCGTGGAAGGCCGCCGCGGGCAAGGCCACGGGCGCCGGTGACACGTTCTGGGAGACCCCGGAGGGCATCGCGGTCAAGCCGCTGTACACCGGCCGGGACGTGGAGGGCCTGGACTTCCTGGAGACGTACCCGGGCGTGGCGCCGTATCTGCGCGGCCCGTACCCGACGATGTACGTCAACCAGCCCTGGACGATCCGCCAGTACGCGGGTTTCTCCACGGCCGAGGAGTCCAACGCCTTCTACCGCCGCAACCTCGCCGCGGGCCAGAAGGGTCTGTCGATCGCCTTCGACCTGCCCACGCACCGCGGTTACGACAGCGACCACCCCCGGGTGACGGGCGACGTCGGCATGGCGGGCGTGGCCATCGACTCCATCTACGACATGCGGCAGCTGTTCGACGGCATCCCGCTGGACAAGATGACCGTGTCGATGACGATGAACGGCGCGGTGCTGCCCGTCCTCGCGCTGTACATCGTGGCGGCGGAGGAGCAGGGCGTACCGCCCGAGAAGCTGGCCGGAACCATTCAGAACGACATTCTGAAGGAGTTCATGGTCCGCAACACCTACATCTATCCGCCGAAGCCGTCGATGCGGATCATCTCCGACATCTTCGCGTACACCTCGCAGCGGATGCCGCGCTACAACTCCATCTCCATCTCCGGGTACCACATCCAGGAGGCGGGCGCGACGGCCGACCTGGAGCTGGCGTACACCCTCGCGGACGGTGTGGAGTACATCCGGGCGGGCCGCGAGGCGGGCCTGGACGTGGACGCGTTCGCGCCGCGGCTCTCGTTCTTCTGGGCGATCGGCATGAACTTCTTCATGGAGATCGCCAAGATGCGGGCGGCGCGCCTGCTGTGGGCGAAGATGGTCCGGCAGTTCGACCCGAAGAACTCCAAGTCCCTCTCCCTGCGCACCCATTCGCAGACGTCGGGCTGGTCGCTGACCGCGCAGGACGTGTTCAACAACGTCACGCGTACGTGTGTGGAGGCCATGGCCGCGACCCAGGGGCACACCCAGTCGCTGCACACCAACGCCCTCGACGAGGCGCTGGCCCTGCCCACCGACTTCTCCGCGAGGATCGCCCGCAACACCCAGCTGCTGATCCAGCAGGAGTCCGGCACCACCCGGGTCATCGACCCGTGGGGCGGCAGCGCGTACATCGAGAAGCTGACCTACGACCTCGCCCGGCGTGCCTGGCAGCACATCGAGGAGGTCGAGGCGGCGGGCGGTATGGCCCAGGCCATCGACGCCGGCATCCCCAAGCTCCGCATCGAGGAGGCGGCGGCCCGCACCCAGGCCCGCATCGACTCCGGACGCCAGCCGGTCATCGGCGTCAACAAGTACCGCGTGGAGACCGACGAGCAGATCGACGTCCTCAAGGTCGACAACTCCTCCGTGCGCACGCAGCAGATCGAGAAGCTGCGCCGGCTGCGGGCCGAGCGCGACGGCCGGGCGGTCCAGGAGGCGCTGGAGGACCTGACGCGGGCGGCGGCCGGTGAGGGCAACCTGCTGGAGCTGGCGGTGCGCGCGGCCCGCGCGAAGGCCACCGTCGGCGAGATCTCCGACGCGCTGGAGAAGGTCTACGGGCGGCACGCGGGCCAGATCCGTACGATCTCCGGGGTGTACCGCAACGAGGCAGGGGAGTCCCCGTCCGTGGACCGTACCCGCACGCTGGTGGACGCGTTCGAGGAGGCCGAGGGCCGGCGCCCGCGCATCCTGGTCGCCAAGATGGGCCAGGACGGTCACGACCGCGGCCAGAAGGTGATCGCGACCGCCTTCGCCGACCTCGGTTTCGACGTCGACGTCGGCCCGCTGTTCCAGACGCCGGGCGAGGTGGCCCGGCAGGCGGTCGAGGCGGACGTGCACATCGTGGGCGTCTCGTCGCTGGCCGCCGGACACCTCACCCTCGTACCGGCGCTGCGCGAGGAGCTGGCGGCGGAGGGGCGTGAGGACATCATGATCGTGGTCGGCGGGGTGATCCCGCCGCAGGACGTGCCGACGCTGCTGGAGATGGGCGCGGCCGCGGTCTTCCCGCCCGGGACGGTGATCCCGGACGCGGCGTACGACCTCGTCCAGCGGCTCTCTGCCGACCTCGGGCACGACCTGTGATCGAACTCGACACCTATGTCAAGGGTGTGCTCGACGGGAAGCGGTCGCTGGTCGCCCGCGCCATCACGCTCGTCGAGTCCACCCGGCCCCAGCACCGCGCGCTGGCACAGGAGTTGCTGACCGAGCTGCTCCCGTACAGCGGGAAGGCGCGGCGGATCGGTGTCAGCGGGGTGCCGGGCGTCGGCAAGTCGACGTTCATCGACGCGTTCGGCACGATGCTGACCTCGCTCGGGCACCGGGTCGCGGTGCTCGCCGTCGACCCGTCCTCCAGCCGTACGGGCGGCTCGATCCTGGGTGACAAGACCCGGATGGAGCGCCTGGCCGTGGACCCGGCGGCGTTCATCCGCCCCTCTCCCACCGCCGGGACGCTCGGCGGCGTGGCGAAGGCGACCCGCGAGTCGATCGTGGTGATGGAGGCGGCCGGCTACGACGTGGTGCTGGTGGAGACGGTCGGCGTCGGTCAGTCCGAGACCGCCGTCGCGAACATGGTCGACTCCTTCCTGCTGTTGACGCTGGCGCGGACCGGGGACCAGTTGCAGGGCATCAAGAAGGGTGTCCTGGAGCTGGCGGACGTGATCGCCGTCAACAAGGCGGACGGCCCGCACGAGCGGGACGCGCAGTCCGCCGCCCGTGAACTGGCGGGCGCGCTGCGGCTGATGCACGGCAAGGACGCCGTCTGGACTCCCCCGGTGCTCAGTTGCAGCGCCCGGGAGGCGGCGGGTCTCGACACCGTCTGGGACCGGCTTGAGCAGCACCGGACGCTGCTCGACTCGACCGGCGCGCTCGCCGGGAAGCGGCGTGACCAGCAGGTGGACTGGACCTGGACCATGGTCCGGGACGAGCTCCTGGGCCGTCTGCACGCCGATCAGGCCGTACGCGCCGTCGCCCCCGACCTCGAACGGCAGGTCCGCGAGGGCGGGTTGACGGCGACGCTCGCGGCGGAGCGGATTCTGAAGGTCTTCGGCGGCGAGAGCCGCTGATCTGAACGGCGGTGGCGGGGCAGGTCGGAGCCCGGCCACCGCTCGGACCCGTGGCCGTGGGCCGGGCACCCGCACCCGTGCCCGGGCCCGGCCGCCGCGGCGCCGGGTGATCGCCCGAACGGCCGACGAAGCGGCCCTGCTCGTCGAGCCACGAGCAGCCCTGCTTGCCGAGTCCCGAGCGGCCCTGCTCGAACAGCCCCAAGTGGCCTTGCTCGTCCAGCCCCGAGCGACCGTGCGCGTCGGGCCCCGAGCGGCCCTGCACGTCGGGCCCCGCCGCACGGCATGAACACCGGCCGCCCGGCCGCCGTACACAGGAGCACCGGAGACCTTCCGGTGCTCCTGCTCGTGGACCCTGCGGCGTTCCCGCCCCGGGTCCCCGAGCCGGACGGGCGTCGCTATCGGGCGAGGTGCAGACGGTGCCGAGAACCAGAGTGGGATCAGCACGGGCGCAGTACGTCAATACGTATGCCGCGCCCGTTCAGGACGCGTTCAGGTTGACCTTGTCAAGGTTCGACAGAGATCAAATCCCCCACATGCCGCAGGAGAACCCTTTTGATGACGAAGTCCGTGATGAAGAAGCTCCCCGAGGTCACCCTGGCCTTCTGGATCATGAAGATCGCCGCGACGACCCTGGGTGAGACGGCGGGCGACCTCTTCGCCCAGACCCTCAAGCTCGGTTACTTCGTGACCACGATCATCCTGTTCCTGCTCTTCGTCGTGACGCTGGTCGTCCAGCTCAGGTCCCGCCGGTACAACCCGTTCTTCTACTGGACCGTGATCCTGTCGACCAGCATGGCCGGCACCACGATGTCCGACTTCATGAACCGCGACGCCAGCGCCAAGTACCTCTCGGGCGGAGCCACTTCGCTCGGCTGGGGCCCCCAGGGCCTCGGTCTGGGGTATCCCGAGGGCGCCGCCATCCTGATCTCGCTGCTCCTGGCGATCTTCCTCGTCTGGAAGCTGAGCGGGATGACCTTCCAGATCCGGGACATCGTCACCTTCCGCGGCGAGGCGCTGTTCTGGTCGGCGATCCTCGTCTCCAACACGCTCGGCACGTCGATGGGCGACTTCCTCTCCGACAGCTCCGGCCTCGGCTATCTGGGCGGGGCGCTGCTCGTCACGGGGCTGCTCGCGGTGCTCGTCGCGCTGATGAAGGTTCCGTCGGTGTCGAACGTCCTGCTGTTCTGGATCGCCTTCGTGCTCACCCGCCCGCTCGGCGCCACCGCCGGTGACTTCCTCACCAAGCCGCTCGCCAAGGGCGGACTCGACCTCGGCACCGCCGGCTCGTCGGCCGTGCTCCTCGTCGTCCTGTTCGGCCTCATGGCCTACGCGCAGGTCCAGGAGCGCCGGGGTGCCGAGCCCGGTCCGGAGGCGGAGGCGGTCCGCCAGGAGGCCGGCAGCCGGTGAGGCCGGACCCGGGCCCCTCTCGGCGGGCATGACGCGCGAGAGCCCCTCGGAAGGACCGAGGGGCTCTCGCGTACGGGAAGGACTCAGCTCGCGGTCGGAACCGTTCGCCCGGAGGCGACCGTCGCGGGCTTGGGGTTGAGCATGCGTTCGGCCAACTCGCCGAAGACCAGGCCGAATCCGGCCCACAGGACGGTCTGGATGGCGAGGGCGGAGAGCCTGAACCGCCACAGCAGGGTGGCCGGGAAGTCCTTCGGCACCTCGTTGATGACGGGCAGGAACTCGTAGGCCAGGCCGATCACGACGGCGAAGGCGGCGACCGCGACGACGGTGGCGTACCAGGTGCCGAGGCTCGGGGCCAGGCGCTTGCCGAGGAGGGTGGCACTCACCGCGAGGAGCACGCTGAGGACCATCATCAGGAAGTACAGGGCGGTCCGCTTGCCGATGGTGTCGGGGTCGCCGACCGACGGCGGGTTGGCCGGGTACTTCAGGAACGGCACGACGTACACGGCGAGCAGCGCGGTCCCGGACAGCAGGAGCGCGGTCGCGCGCGGAGAGAAGCGGCCCACGCGGCCGAGCGCGAAGCAGTAGGCGAGCGCGGCGATGCCGCCGAACGAGACGCCGTAGACGAGGACGCCGGTGGCGAGGCCGGCGGTGGACTGGAGGCTGCGGGAGACGAGTTCGACCTCGTGCCCGTGGGCGTGCGAGTGGGCCTCCTCGAAGCCGATGGCGCTGTCGACGGTCGGTTCACCGAGCAAGTAGGCGACGACCAGGGCGAGTACACCGGCCGCGAGGCCGGCGAGCATGCCGCGGACGAGCAGGTTTCTTACCGTTGCGGAGTTCATGATGAGCGCTCTCCCTCGCGTCAGTGGCAGGGGAAGCCGAGCAGGTGGCGGGCGTCGTGCACCCACTCGTGGACGTCCTCGCCGGAGACGACGGAGGTGGCGCCCTGTTCGGCGCCGACGAAGTAGAGCAGGACCAGCATGAGGATGCCGAAGAAGACCGCCCAGGGAGCGATCGCCTTCAGCGGCAGCTTGGCGGGGATGGCGGGGGTGTTGGCTGTCGGCTGAGCGACGGTCTGCGCCATGGCAGGACCTCCTCGGGAGTTCGCGTCCCATCTCGGTGGTGCACAGGATGCCGTCTACGGGTCTGACTCACGCGGCGCCCGGTGTGGCCGGGCGTCGCGCTCACAGTGGCGCGACCGTGCCGGATTTTCGCCGGCTTCCGTCTTGACGTCATCGATATCGGACCGACCGTACCGCGTGCCGCGTGGCTGGCCAAGACCGCGCCGACCGGGGTGATCTTCCTCTCGTCCCAGGTGACGGGTCCTCGCGGACCGTCAGAAAGCCCCGCCGGACAGCCCGAGTTCACGGTCGCCGAGCGGCGCGAAGAAGCGCTCCACGTCGGCGTCGGTGACCTCGTCGAGGGTGGCCGGGGACCAGCGGGGCCGGCGGTCCTTGTCGATGATCTGGGCGCGGACGCCCTCCACCAGGTCGGGGGCGGACAGGGCGGCGCAGGACACCCGGTACTCCTGGTCCAGGACGGCCTCCAGCGAATCGAGCCGCCGGGCCCGGCGCAGTGCGGTCAGGGTGACCTTCAGCGCGGTGGGCGACTTGCCGAGCAGGATCTCCGCCGTCTCCTTGGCGTCCGGGTCTCCGGCCGCGAGCAGCCGCCGGATGATCTCCTCGACGGTGGCGGCGCCGTAGCAGGCGTCGATCCACTCGCGCCGGCTCGCGAGTTCCCCCGTAGGCGCCGGCCGGGCGTGGGCGGCGACCGCCTCCTCCACGGGCCGGTCCGCGAGGTCGGACAACAGCCGCGGGAGCGCGGCGGACGGCACGTGGTGGTCGGCGAGACCGCACAGGATCGCGTCCCCGGCGCCGATCGAGGCGCCGGTCAGGGCGAGATGGGTGCCGAGTTCGCCGCGGGCGAGGCTGAGCAGGCGGGTGCCGCCGACGTCGGGGACGAATCCGATGCCGGTCTCGGGCATGGCGACGCGCGAGCGTTCGGTGACGATCCGGACGCCGCCGTGCGCGGAGATCCCGACGCCGCCGCCCATGACGATGCCGTCCATGACCGCCACGTACGGCTTGGGGTAGCGCGCGATCCGGGCGTTGAGGTGGTACTCGTCGCGCCAGAACGCGGCGGAGGCGGTGCCGTCCCCGTCGCGGGCGTCGTCGTGGACGACCCGGATGTCGCCGCCCGCGCACAGTCCGCGTTCTCCGGCGCCGGTGATGACGACGGTCTCGACGGCGGGGTCGTGTTCCCAGTCGGTGAGTGCCCGGTCGATCCGGCGCACCATCGCGTGGTTCAGGGCGTTCAGCGCTCCGGGCCGGTTGAGGACGATGCGCGCGGCCCGTCCTTCGGTGCGGAGCAGGACGGATTCCCCGGCGCCGGACGCCTCGGTGCCGTTCACTCGGACACCTCCGCCGGGCGGCCGGCCACGATGACGCGCATGATCTCGGTGGTTCCTTCCACGGTCCGCTGGGATCGCCGGTGCCGACGATCTCCCCGCTACCGTACCCACCGGGCCGGTCAGGCCTCCTCGCCCTCCCCGAGCGCGTACAGCCGCGGCAGGTTGACCACGATCGCCTCCTGGGTGCTGCGCGCGATGACGACGACGGCCTCCTCGTCGGGGTCCGGGTTCTCCTCGCGGTGCGGGACGAACGGGGGCACGAAGATGTAGTCGCCGGGCGAGGTGCGCAGGCGTACCTCCTCGGGCCCGTCGCCCGAGTCGTCGACGAAGACGAACTCGGGGTGCCCGCTCACCACGTGGATCGCGGTCTCGGACTCCCCGTGGTGATGGTCCGAGGACGCCGTGGAGGGGGCGACGTGGGTCTGGCCCATCCACAGTTTCTCGGATCCGACGGTGGCGCCGCTGACGGCGGCGAATCGGCGCATGCCTCCCGTCTGCGCCGTGTCGCCGTCGAGGGCGTCGGCGCGGATGTGGTGCAGACGGGCCCGCAGCGGGCGCCCGGACTGCGCTGCGGCGTCCGGGAGATGGGGGTGGAAACCTTCACCGGGGATCGTGGGCGGCTCGCTCATGGAGGGGGACGCTAGAGCGGCCCGGAAAAGGATGTCAAGAGGTGTCCATTGCCGTTCACCTGCGGCAATGTTCCCGCAATGTAGGCGGGGAAGGGAGCGAAACCCGTTCGGCGGACACCGTGTCGGGCATCATGTGCGCATGCATATCTCCGCGAAGGCGGACTACGCCACCCGGGCTCTGCTGGAGCTGGCCCGCGAACCGGCCCGCCCGCTCACCTGCGAGGCGATGGCCTCCTCCCAGCACGTTCCGTTCCGTTTCCTCAAGTCCGTGGTGGGCGAGCTGCGCCGGGCCGGTCTCGTCCGCAGCCAGCGGGGCTGCGAGGGCGGGTACTGGCTGGGCCGGCCCGCCGACGAGATCACCCTGCTGGACGTCGTACGGGCCGTGGACGGCGAGCTGATCACCCTGCGGGGCGAGCCGCTGACCGGGCTCGACTACCCGGGGCCCGCCTCCGGTCTCCCCGGGATATGGCGCCGTATCGAGGCGGACGCCGCCGCGGTCCTGGGCGGGACGACGCTGGCCGCGCTGCTGCCCGCCGGGGCCGGGGCGGCCGGACGGATGGACCGCGAGGGAGCCGCGTGAGCCACGCCCCGGACCGGGCGGCGCCGGAGACGGACGCGGTGGACGGGGGCGAGGCCATGCACCGGGTCGAGGCCATGCACGGGGTCGAGGTCGTGGAGTACACCGACCCGCTGTGTCCCTGGGCCTGGGGGTCGGAGCCGGTGTTCCGCGGGCTGCGCGCCGCGCTGGCCGGCCGGGTCCGCTGGCGACGCGTGTACTGCGTCCTGTTCGATGACGACGACGACCCGCCGCCCGATCCCGCCGCGGAGACCGCCTGGTACGCCGAATACGTCGAGGAGATCGGCACCCATACGGGGGCTCCGCGGGCGCGGCGGCTGAGCCGGGTCGCGGCGAGTTCCTGGCCCTCGTCGCTGGCCGCCAAGGCCGCGGAACGGCAGGGCGACGAGACAGCCGAGCGGGTGCTGCGGCGGCTGCGGGAGAGCGTGTTCGTGCTGGGTGAACCGGCGGACACGATGGCGCTGGCGCTGTCCGCGGTACGGGGCGTGCCCGGCCTCGACCGGGAGCGGCTGGCCGCCGACGCGGCGTCAGCGGCCGTACGGGAGGCGGTACTCGCCGACCGGGCCGAGGCGCGGCGGCCGGTCGCCGAGGTGCTCTCGGTGCGGGGCGGCTCGCCGCATCCCGGTGCCGCGAAGGAGACCGCCGAGGGCGGGCACCGCTACGCCCTGCCGACGCTGCTGGTGCGCGCTCCCGGAGGCCATCGCGTCGTCCCCGGCTGGCGGCCGTACGAGGAGTACGCGGCGGCGTTCGAGGAGTTGAGCCCCGGGCTGCCGACGAGGCCCGCGCGGCCCGCGGCATCGGAGGCGCTCGCGCGGTACCGGAGTCTGACCGGCCCCGAGGCGGCGGCCCTGAGCGTCGGACCCTGGCCTCCCCCGGCCGCCGTGCGCGTCGAGACGGGCAACGGCCCCCTGTGGCTGCACCCGGACGAGGCCGCCGTGCACCCGGCGCGCGACGACGACGCACCCACGGCACCCTGACGGCCCTGAGACCTCCGGCGCACGATCCGCCGGGTTCCCGCCGGGGGGGTGGGCCGTTACGACCGGCGTGAGGAACATCCACGACCGGCGTGAGGCACATCCCCCGTCCCCGCGGGCTTCTGATCAGCGGTCAGCACCCGTCCCGCCCAATGAGACACCAATAGGTGTCCATTGACAGCCGTCGAGAACCGGCCCCAGGATGTGCACCATGCTCACGACGCACCCCGGCGTGGTGTGCCGCTACGTGGACCTGCGGCGCACTTCCAGCGCTCTCTGTCGCTGACCGCCTGCCGACCACGGCCCCCAGGCGCCTGACTCCCGTCCCGCCGGTACCGGCCCTCCGCCGTACCGACGACCGGTCGCCGTCATCGCGCGCCGCCCTCTCGGCGTTCCTCCGCCGCTCCTCCCCCAGTCTCCCGGCTCGCCCCGCGGCCGGCCGACGCCTCCTGCCCTGACACGGCATGCCTCCGTGTGCGCCCGAGCACGCACAGGCATGCCCTTCGCCGGGCTGCGCGTCGCCCGCCGTCGGGGTCCGCCGTCCTTCGCTCCCCCTCCGTCGCCCCGGCGCGGGCGGGAGCTCTCGCAGAAAGCGAACCGATGTCCGGACGCATCACGCCCCGTAACTCCGCAGCGGCAACCCGCTCCTCCCGGCGCCCCGGTCGGCTCCGCGCGGCCGCCCTGGGAACCGCCCTCGCCTCCGTGCTCGTCCCCGCGCTGAGCGCCTGCGGCGGCGAGGCCGCGTCGGCCACCGGCTCCGCCGCGCTGAAGTGGACCTCCTCCTACTTCCCCGCCCACTGGGACCCGGTCGTCAGCGGCAGCGGCGCCCAGTTCCGTGAACTCGCCCTGGTCTACGCCTCGTTGACACGAACGGACGCGACCGGGAAGGCCGTCCCCGACCTGGCCAAGAGCTGGGACTACAACGCCAAGGGTGATGTGATCACCTTCCATCTGCGGCCGAACCTGAAGTTCAGCGACGGCGCGCCGGTCGACGCCGGCGCCGTGAAGGCCGCGATCGAGCGGGCCAAGAAGCAGAAGAACTCCGCCCTGTTCGGCGATCTGACCTCCATCACGTCGGTGGACGCCAAGGGTCTCGACGCGGTGATCCACCTGAGTCAGGTCGACTACCAGATCCCCCAGCTCCTGGGCGAGCGCGTCCTCCAGATCGCCAGCCCCAAGGCCGCGGCGTCTCCCGGCAAGCTGGACCAGAGCCCGGTCGGCGCGGGCCCGTTCGTCGTCACCCAGCTCGTCCCCGGCACCAAGGCGGTACTGAAGAAGAACCCGGACTACTGGGACGCCAAGAACATCCACATCGACCGTGTCGAGCTGAGCTCCGCCCCCGACGCCTCCACCGTCGTCTCCGGACTCCAGACCGGCGTCTACAACTTCGCCGACATCACGCCCAGTCAGGCCGACGCGGCCAAGAAGGCCGGACTCGACGTCTTCGTCCAGCCGGGCTTCAACGCCTCCAACCTCAGCCTCAACACCAACAAGGCGCCGTTCGACAACGACAAGGTCGTCGACGCGGTCCGCTACGCGATCAACCGTCAGGAGTTCGTCGACAAGCTGACGTTCGGCTACGGCTCGGTGACCGACCAGCCGTTCCCCAAGGGGTACGTCGCCTACGACCCGCAGTCCGAGAACGCGTACGCCTACGACCCCGCGAAGGCCAAGAAGCTTCTGAGCGAGGCCGGTTACAAGGCGGGCGCCCTCAAGCTCAACCTGGTCATCCCGGCCGAGGACCCCCAGGCCGAGATCGTCCAGGCGCAGTTGGCGAAGGTCGGCGTCAAGGTCACGATCAAGATAGACAAGAACTGGGCCACCCCGTTCTTCGCCAAGGACCTGACGTTCTCGCTCTACGGCACCACCGGGCGGGACTCCGCGGCGCAGACCCTGACCGCGCACTTCGGCCCGAACGGTCCGCTCAACCTCAGCTCCCCCTACGAGCCGGCCGGCTTCGAGGCGGCCATCGCCAAGGTGCGCCGGACCCCGCTGGACTCGCCGGACTACGCGAAGGTCCTCCAGGCGGCGACCCGGGCCGGCCTCAAGAGCAAGGCGCTGGTCTTCACGTACTCCTCGCCCAACCTCATCGCCAAGAGCAAGTCCATCTCGGCCCTGCCGAAGAACCCGGCCCACATCGACTGGACCGGCGTGACCATCGCCGGCGGCAACTGACCACCCGCCCATAACAGTTAAGGGGGCAACCCATGACGACGACGGAGGCACCGGCCCCGTCCGGTGTCCGTCTCCCGGGGGCCGCGGTCAGGACCGGGCACACCCTGGGCCGTGCACTGGCCGTCCTCGCCCGGTCGGCCGCGATCTTCGTACCCGTGTTCGTGGTCGCGACCTTCGTGACCTTCGCCCTGCGCTCGCTGAGCGGACTGAGTCCGGCGCGCATCCAGCTGGGCGAGGAGGCGACGCCCGCGGCGGTGGCCCGGGTCGAGGCGCACTGGGGCCTCGACCGGCCGTTCCTCGTCCAGTACGGGGACTGGTTCGGGGGCGTCCTGCACGGACGGCTCGGCACGAGCTGGACCAACGGCGCCGACATCTCCACCCTCATCGGCCTCGGCCTCGGCGTGAGCCTGTCGGTGGCGACGTTCGCGCTGGTCATCGGCGTCGTCGCGGGGTTCGGCCTCGGCACGATCGCGGCGGTGCGCCGCTCCACCTGGATCGACCGCGCGATCACGGGCTTCGTCACGCTGATCTCGGTGATGCCGGCCTTCGTCGTCGGGATCGTGCTCGTCGCCGTCCTCTCGGTGGGACTGCACCTGTTCCCCTCCGCCGGGTACGTTCCGGCGGAGGAGGGGTTCGGGCCGTGGCTCGCCCACATCACCCTGCCCGCCGTCGCGCTCAGCTTCGACGTCGTCGCCGACGTGGCCCGCCAGCTGCGCGGCAGCCTCGTCGGCGCCTACCGCGAGAACTACGTGACCGGCGCGGTCGTCCGGGGCCTGAGCCCGCGCCGGATCTTCTTCGGCCATGTCCTGCGCAACGGCCTCGGACCCGCGCTGGCCACCCTCGGACTGAAGTTCCCCGCCCTGGTCGGCGCCTCCGTCGTCACGGAGTGGATCTTCGGTCTCCAGGGGTTCGGGCGGTTCGCCAACGACTCCGCGCAGGCCGGCGACGTACCGGCCGTCCAAGGGGTCCTCGTGGTGTCGATCGTCCTGGTCGTCGCCTTCAACCTGCTCGTCAATCTGGTGCTGGCCCGCGTGACGCCGGCCGCCCGGCGGGGGGTGTGACCATGGTGCGCCGCGTCCTCGCCCTCACCCCGGCCCGGATCGCCCTGGCCGTCCTCGCCGCGATCGCCGTGCTCGCCCTGTTCGGGCCGCTGCTCGCTCCGCAGGATCCCCTGGCCACCAGCGACCACACGCTCGCCGCCGCCTCCGGTGCCCACTGGCTGGGGACGGACTACCTCGGCCGTGACGTGCTGAGCAGGCTGCTGGCCGGCTCCCGCGTCAGCGTCCTCGGTTCACTGGAGGTCGCGTTCACCGCGCTGGCCATCGGCGCCGTCCCCGGCATCCTGTCGGTCCACCTCGGCCGCGCCTTCGAATGGGTCACGCTCCGGCTCGCCGACACCCTGGTCGCCCTGCCCTTCCTGCTGTTCGCCGTCGCCGTCGTCGCGCTGCTAGGCAACGGGCTCACCCAGGCCATGCTCGTCACGGGCGCCCTGGTGTCCCCGCTGTTCTACCGCGTGGCCCGGGCCGCCACCCTGGCCGTCGCCCGCTCGCCGTACGTGGAGGCGGCGATCGTCTCCGGCGCCTCGACCGGCTGGATCGTACGCCGTCACGTGTGGGCCAAGGTGCTCCCGCCGATCGCGGTGGCGCTGGCCCAGACCGTCGGCGTCGGCTTCGTGATCGTGTCGAGCCTGACCTTCCTCGGCATCGGGGTGCAGCCTCCCGCGCCCACCTGGGGCGGTCTGCTCGCGTCCGATCTGGGGTATCTCAGCCACCAGCCGTGGGCGCCGCTCGCCCCCGCCCTGCTGATCATGGTCACCGTCTGGGCGTGCAACGTCCTCGCCGACGCCGTCCGTGACGTCTCAGGCGAGGCGGGCCGCACACCGGCCGGCCGCGCCGGGGCCCGCCCCGACCGCCGCTCCCAGGCCGGTCCCGCTCCCGCTCCCGCCGGAGGTGCGCGATGACGACCCTGTCCGGGAAACTCCTCACCGAGACCCCGAAGGGCGAAGAAGCCCCGCGGAACGTCGAGTTGACTCCCCGGGTGCCGGCCGAACCGCCGGCCCCCGTGCTGGCCGTACGCGATGTGCGCATCGGCGAGAGGGGCGGCGGCCGGGAGATCGTCCACGGCGTCGGCTTCACGCTGGCGCCCGGCAGCGCCGTCGGCATCGTCGGCGAGTCCGGCAGCGGGAAGACCCTCACCTGCCGTGCCGCGCTCGGGATCCTGCCCGCGCCGTTCGAGATCACCGGCGGCTCCGTGGAGATCGACGGCCACGACATCGCCGGTCTGTCGCCGGCCCGGTGGACGGAGCTGCGCGGCGCCACGATCAGCGCCGTCTTCCAGGACCCGGCCTCCTATCTCAACCCCTCGATCCGCGTGGGGGCGCAGATCGCCGAGGTGCTCCGGGTCAAGACCGGTCTGAAGCGGCGCGCCGCACGGCGCCGGACGACCGAACTGCTGCGGTCGGTCCATCTGCGTGACCCGGAGCTCGTCGCCTCGCAGTACCCCCACGAACTGTCCGGCGGCATGCTCCAGCGGGTCCTCATCGCCGTGGCCATCGCGGCGGGCCCGCGCATCCTCATCGCCGACGAGGCCACCACCGCGCTCGACGTCACCGTCCAGGCCGAGATCCTCGACCTGCTGGCCGACCTGCGCGAACGCACCGGCCTCGCCCTGGTGGTGGTCTCCCACGACCTGGCCGTCGTCGCCCAGCTGTGCGACGAGGTCCTCGTCATGCGCCACGGCGAGGTGGTCGAACAGGGCCCGGCCGAGGACGTGCTCCACCGTCCGCGGCACGAGTACACCCGGCTGCTCATCGCCGAGCACGAGCAGTACGGCCTGGAGAAGTTCCTCGCACCCCAGGAGGAGTCATGACCACGCTGACCCTACGGTCCGCCCCCGCCCCCGGATCCGCCGCGTCCGGGGAGCCGAAGCGGCCGGTCCTGGAGATCAGGGACCTCGGCGTCCGCTACGGAGCGCGCAGGCGGTCCCGACTCGCCCTGCACGGCGTCTCGTTGAGCGTCGCGCCGGGCGAGACCGTCGGGATCATCGGCGAGACGGGTTCGGGCAAGTCCACCCTGGCCCGGGCGGTGCTCGGTCTGGTGCGGCCCTCGGCGGGGTCCGTGGTCGTCGACGGCGAGGACGTCACCGCGTACGGCCGCAGGCAGTGGCGTGCGCTGCGCCGCCGCGGCCTGGTCCAGTACGTCTTCCAGGACCCCCTGCGCAGCCTCGACCCGGACCTCACCGTCGAGGCCTCGCTGAGCGAACCCCTCCTCGTCCAGGGTGTGTCCCGCGCCGAGACGGCACTCCGGGTCCGCGCCTTCCTGGCCCGTGTCCACCTCTCCGAGGACCTGCTGGACCGGCTCCCCGGTGAACTCTCCGGCGGTCAGCGCCAACGCGTCGCGGTGGCACGGGCGTTGGTGACCGAGCCCCGGCTGGTCATCCTCGACGAGCCGGTCAGCGCCCTGGACTCCGCCAACCGCGTCCAGATCCTGCGCATCCTGGAGGAACTCCGCGACGACGGGGTGGCCCTCGTCTTCATCTCGCACGACCTCGGCTCCGTCGCGGGGATCGCCGACCGCATCGCCGTGCTCTACCGCGGCGAACTGGTCGAGACCGGCGCCGCCCGCGAGGTCATCGGCCGCCCCCGGCACCCGTACACCCGCCTGCTCGTCCGTTCCGCGCCCACCCTGCGCTCCGCCCCGGCCGACCGGGCCGAACGCGCCTCCCTGCGCGCCCTGCTGAACGACTGAAGCCCTCGAAGGACAGGAAGAACACCATGACCCGCACCATCCATCTCGCGCTGCACCCCTACGGCGTCGGCGGTCCCGGCCAGCACGGGCTGTGGAAGGACCCGCGCGTCGCGAACAACGCGAGCATCGACATCGACTACTACATCCGGCTGGCGAAGGCGGCCGAACACGCCCTGTTCGACGCCCTGTTCATCGTCGACAGCCAGTTCATCAACGCCACCTACCCGGCGCACTACCTCAACCGACTCGAACCGCTCACCCTGTTGTCGGCGGTCGCCACCCACACCCGGCACATCGGCCTGGTGGGAACCGCCAGTTCGACCTACAACTCCCCGTTCAACCTGGCCCGCCGGTTCGCCTCCCTCGACCACATCAGCGGCGGCCGGGCCGGCTGGAACGTGGTCACCAGCTTCGACACCGGAACGTCCCGGAACTTCGGCCTCGACGAACACCTCGACTACACCACCCGCTACGGCCGCGCGCTGGAGTTCGTCCGCGTCGCCCGGGGCCTGTGGGACTCCTACGAGGACGACGCATTCCCGGCCGACGTGGACCGGAACGTCTTCCTCGACCCGGCCAAGCTGCACGCCCTCGACCACGACGGCGAGCACTTCAAGGTGGCCGGACCGCTGAACCTCTCCCGCTCCCCGCAGGGCCAGCCGGTCATCTTCCAGGCCGGGGTCTCCGAGGAGGGACGCGATCTCGCGGCGCAGGTCGCCGAGGGCATCTACGCGCCCGGCGGCACGCTCCAGCAGGCCCAGGAGTACTACGCCGACATCAAGAAGCGCACGGCCTCCTACGGACGCGACCCCGACCACATCAAGATCTTCATCCACGGGAGCCCGGTGGTCGCCGGCACCGACGAGGCGGCCCGGCGCAGGGAACGGGAGATCTTCGAGGAGGACAACGACTTCGACCGCAATCTCGCGCTGCTCGGACGCTCCTTCGGCGCCTACGACTTCAGCGCGCACGACCTGGACGCGCCGTTCCCCGACGTCGCGCACCTCGCGGAGAAGGGCGGCCGCACCGGAGCGTCGGCACTCATCGAACGGGCCCGGTCCGAGAACCTGACACTCCGCCAAGTGGCGGAGTCCGTGAACCAGTTCCGCGGCTCACCGTTCGTCGGCGCGCCCGAGACCGTCGCCGACACCATCGAGAAGTGGTTCGACGCCGGCACCTTCGACGGCATCAACCTCGCCTTCCGCACCGAGGACGAACTGAACCTCTTCGTCGACGGGGTCGTGCCGATCCTCCAGAAGCGCGGACTGTTCCGTACCGAGTACGCGGCCGACACCCTCCGCGGCAACCTCGGCCTGCCCGTCCCGGCCAACCGGTACACCCGGAACGACTGAGAGCCCGCCGCGCGCGGCCGGTGGAGGCGGACCCGCCGCCACCGGCCGCGACCGGGCAGCCTCACCCGAGCGCCGTGCGGCACGACCGCCCCGACGAGACGACCCGCCACCGAAAGGCCGACATCCCATGACGAGCGAGCGACCACGCCTCCGGCTCGGCTTCCTCACCCACGTCCAGGGACGCGATCAGGACATCGCCCGCACCTACCGCAACGCGCAGGAACTGTTCGCCGTGGCCGACGAGCTCGGCTTCGACGTCGGCTGGGTGGCCCAGCACCACGTCGCCCACGGCGGTGGCGGACTGTCCTCGCCCTGGACCTTCCTCGCCCACGCGGCCGCACGGACCCACCGCATCCGCCTGGGCACGGCCGTCACCGTCCTCCCGCTGGAGGACCCGGTCCGCCTCGCCGAGGACATCGCCACCGTCGACGCCCTGAGCGGCGGCCGCGTCGAGATCGGCGTGGGCAGCGGATCGAGCGCCCAGGAGTACGCCGCGTTCGGCAAGGACGCCGCCCGCAAACGCGAACTGACCAGCGAGAACCTGGACGTCCTGCGGCGGGCCCTGGCCCACGAGGAGGTGGGCACGGCCGGCTTCCGCGTCCAGCCCCGCCCCGGCGACTTCGGCCGCCGCGTCTGGCAGGGCGTGTTCAGCGCGCAGGGCGCCGAGTACGCGGCGCGCCGCGGTTCGAACCTGCTGCTCAACCGGGCGGCCTACGGGTACGACTCCCCCACCGACGAGGTGCAGCGGCCCTGGGCCGACGCCTTCCTCGCCGCCTGGGACCGGCCGCACCGCCCGCGCGTCGGACTGTCCCGCTTCGTCTTCCCGGCCAAGGACCGGCGCACCGCGCTCCGCGCGATCGGCGACGACGTGCACCGGGCGGCCCTGCGCATGGCGGAGAGCGGCGCGTTCCCCAAGGGCCTCGACCGGGACGAGGCGCTGCGCCGCTTCCACTCCTTCCACGGCCATCCCGAGGAGATCGTCGAAGCTCTGGGCCGCGAGCAGGTCCTGCCCGTCGCGACGGATCTGATCGCCCAGTTCAACCCCGCCGTCCCCGACCACGACGCCGCCGTCCGCGCCCTCGAACTCATCGCGACCGAGGTGGCGCCCGCGCTGGGCTGGAAGCCCGCGCACCGGGGCGAGCCCGCACCCGTCGAACCCGTATCCGCAGGAGCCTGACATGCCCCAGTACACCGACCACCACGGGCCCGAAGGGCTCCTCGTCCGCGGCACGATCCTCGTGGTCCCCGGCCGCGGCGAGACCCGGGCGACCTACGCGCGCCTCGGTGCGCGGCTCGCCGCCGACGCGTACCGGGTCCGGGTGATCGACCCTCCGGCCCTCGACGCCGACGACCCGGCCGCCTCGCTGAACGAACTGGAGGCCGAGCTCGCCCGGGCCGTCGAGGACACCGCCCCGCAGGAGGGTGTCGTACGGCCGGTCGTCCTCGTCGGCGCGGACTCGGGGGCCCTGGCGCTCGCCGCGCTCCTCGGCGGGTCCGGGACGCCGGCCGCCTGGTGGCCGAACGCCGTGGTCCTCGCCGGCCTTCCCGGCCCGTCCGCGAAGACCGGCGCCGTGGGCGAGACGTGGGACGCCGAGCTCGACGTCCGCACCGCGTGCCCCACGCATCGGGGCCGCCTCACCGAGGACCCCGAGGTGCGGCGCGGGTCGCTCGACGACGCTCTGCCGGACGCGCTGCTCGCGGCGGCGTACGACAGCGAGTCACCGCTGCCCACCCTGCTGCTCGTGGGCGACTCCGATCCGCTCGCCGACGACGAGGCACTCGCCCGCCTCGCCAAGTCCCTTCCCCTGGCCCGCCTTTCGGTCGTCCACGGCGCTCACCACGACGTCCTCAACGACCTCCAGCACCGCTCGGTGGCGGCCGAGGTCGTCGGCTTCCTGGAAGCCCTGCGGGGTGAACTGCGGCCGCTGATCAGTGTGCGGTCCAGCGCCTGGTGAGCCCCTCGGGCGGGCCGGCCGACGTGCACCGGCCGGCCCGCCCGGCGCGAAGGCCCGCCCGACCGGCCGGCGCACGGCCCCCGCTTTCACCCAACCGCATCCCGACCCGGAAGGTCCGCCATGGCCACCATCGTGTCCGTCTCCGGAAGCCCCTCCCCCACCTCCCGCACCACACGGCTCCTGCGCCACCTCGACGACCGGCTCCGCCGCCAGGGCCACGAGGTCGTCCCCCTGGACGTCCGTACGCTGCCCGCCCACGCCCTGCTCGGAGCCGACTTCGGGCATCCGGCGATCGTCGAGTCGGCGGCGCTGTTCGAGCGGGCGGACGGCGTGGTAATCGGCACGCCGGTCTACAAGGCCGCCTACTCCGGCCTGCTGAAGGCGTTCCTCGACCTGCTCCCGCAGTACGCGCTGGCCGGCAAGACCGTGCTGCCGCTCGCCACGGGCGGCAGCACGGCCCATGTCCTCGCCATCGACTACGCGTTGCGTCCGGTGCTCACGTCCATGGGAGCGTCGCACATCGTGCCCGGCTGGTTCACCCTCGACAAGGACATCACCACCGGCGAGGACGGCACGGCCGTGATCGCACCCGGCACGGCCCAGGCCCTGGAGCAGGTGACGGACCACTTCTCCGTCGCCCTGGGCGGCCGAACGACGGCCCTCGCGTCGACCGGCTGAACGCGGGCGCCGGCGTCCCCGGAGCGGAGCTACTGCCGGGCGGCGAGCTCGGAGCGGGTCAGTTCGAGCAGCCGCCCGACCCAGTTCCGCCCCCGGCCGCCGGATTCGTCTCTCCAGAACGGTGCGTCCCAGAGGCCGGTGTAGCTGATCCGGGCGTCTCCGGTGGAGACGAGGACCTGGGCGAGTTCGGGGTGCTGGGTGAACTTCGCGCGCAGGAGTCCCGCCATGACCGCGAGGCGGACGTCCGGCCAGTCGCTCCGGTGTTTCACCTCGCCGCCCAGGTCACGCGCCTCCCGGCCGGAGGCCGCGTCCTTGATCCTGCTTCTGTCGGCGTCGTCGGCCGCCGCCATGGCCCAGTAGCCGTGGAGCACGGACGCGTAGCACTCGCCCGCGAACTCGATCCGCGCGGGGAAGTCGTTGCGGAGCATGAACAGCCCCGGCTCCTCGGGCCAGCCGTGAGGGTAGACGGTCTCGTGCGAGACGAGGGCGGGCCGGCCGGGTCCTGAGGGATCGTCGGAATGCTGGACGGCTCGCCGCTCTCGCTCCCCCTGCACTCCCTGGTCTCCGCGGTCGAAGTAGTCCAGGACGTCCTGATGCATCGTCTCCGTCACCACGGGGCCGTCGCCGCCGACGCTCTCACCGATGTCCGTGAGCAGGATCCTCAGGGGCCGGTCCTGACGGTCCATGTCTCCGAGGACATAGATCCGACGATGCGCCGGCACCGCCAGATACGCCGCTCGCAGAAGCGCCCGGTTGCACTCGGTCGGCTCCCGCTGAAAGCGCCGGATCGCCTCCCAGCAGCGCTCCCCGGCCGTCGGCCGCTCGTTGAGCTCTTCGATGCGGTCGGCGACGTCCAGGAGAAATCCCTCCGGCGTCAGCGGTTCGCCGCCACGAGAGGCCCACTTAGAGGGTTCCGCGGGAAGCGGCGGCCTGCCGGGGCGGGTCACCGCCAGCCGGCCCGTTTCCAGCATTCTCCCGAGCCCGGCCAGGTCCGTGCGTTCTCCGCAGGTGATCGCTCCGTCCGCGAAGACGATCAGGTCCTCGGGGTAGTACTCGCCATCCGGTCGGTACCGCAGCCAGACGTGGCACCAGGCCCCGTCGATTCGCTCTCCATCCACCGTCCGATAGGTCGGTCTCCGCCATGTCATGGGCGCACGCTATCGCCCGTCCCTCGTGAGGAGCGCGCGGGCGCCCATGGCGCCGCCCCGTGCCCGGAACTCCGGGCACGGGGAGCCTTGTTCGTCGGACACGGCGGTCTCGCCAGGGGCCGGTGCCGGTTCACCGCTTGCGCCACTCCTCGGCCAGCAGCTCGTACGACCGCACCCGGTCGGCGTGTCCGTGGGTGATCGTGGTGATGAGCAACTCGTCTGCCCCGGTGGCCTCTTGAAGCTGTTCCAGCTGGTCGGCCACCCGCCGGGGCGAGCCGACGAACTGGGTGTCGAGGCGGTCCTGGACGAGGGCCAGGTCCGCGTCCGACCAGACGTGGGCGCGCGCCTCGTCCGGGGTGGGGAACGCGATGGCCCCCTCGGCGTTTCGGATGCTGCGGACCCAGAGGCCGTATCCCGTGGCGAGTTCACGGGCCCGTTCGTCGTCCTCGGCGACCACGACGTCGGCGGACACGCTGACGTACGGCTTGTCCAGGACGTCGGAGGGCTGGAACGCGGCACGGTAGGCGTCCACAGCCTCCAGCACCGTGGCCGGACTGACGTGGTAGTTCGCCGCGAACCGGAGCCCGCCCCGGCCCGCGACCTCGGCGCTCTGCCCGCCGCTGCTGCCGAGTATCCACAGTTCCAGGTCGGCTCCCTCGCCGGGGACGGCGTGCGCCTCGACGCCGTCCGCCGAACGGTAGGTGCCCGCGAGCAGCGCGAGGATGTCGTCGATCTGCTCGCCGTAGTCCTGCGACTCGGCGTTGGGCTGCTGGAGAAGGGTGCGCTGGAGGGCGACCCTCGGTGACCCGAGGAGGTGCTCGAAAGAGAAGCGGGCCGGGATGCGGAGTCCGTTCGGAGCGAGGCCGTCGGTCACGGGCGTCGCGGTCACCGGCGCTGCGGCCGGCGTGGCGGGCGGGCGGCCGCCGGAGCGTCCGAGGCCCAGGTCGAGGCGCCCGGGGTGCAGCGCGTCGATCAGGCCGAACTCCTCGACCGTGGACAGGGCTGTGCGGTGGCCGAGCTGCACGGCGCCGGAACCGAGACGGATGGTCGAGGTCGCCGAGGCGGTCAGGGCGATGACGACCGCGGGCGAGGTTCCGGCGACTCCCGGGTTGAGATGGTGCTCGGCGAACCAGTAGCGCGCGTAGCCGAGGCTCTCGGCCCTGCGGGCCAGGTCGATGGAGTTGCGCAGGGCGTCGCCGGCGGTGGAACCGGAGGAGACCGGGACCAGGTCAAGGACGCCCAGAGGGATTTCGGACATGTGCGGAGGCCTCCTCAGCGCTCGGTGGTGGTGTGGAGGGGCCCGAGTGCCGGTATGGCTTGGGACCCCGGAGATGCCGGTACGGCTTCGGACCCCGGCCCGGACGACGGCTCGGGCCAAGACCCGGACGAGGGCTCGGACCAGGGCTCGGGCAAGGGCTCGGCCTTCCCGAGGACCGGCCCCCAGGGGAACGGCGGATCGGGAATCTCGCGGCGCAGCACGGGCGCCACGGCCGACTGGAACAGTTCCAGCGAGTCACGGTGCTGAGAATCCGTCAGTCCACCCGCGTCCGCGTGCAGATGCAGCACGCTGTGCCCGAACTCGGCGTGATACCGGTGCACCTTGTCGATGATCTGCTGGGGACTGCCGATCAGCGCCGAGCTGCGCTCCACGAAGTCCTCCAGCGTGGTGAACACCGGTGCGAGACCGAGCCGCTTCTGGAACGCCAGGTTCCCCTCGAAGACGGGCCGGTAGGCGGCGAGGGCCTCCTGGGAGGTCCGGGCCACGTGGACGCCTGCGGTTCCCGCGCCGACCGCGATGGCGGCCGGATCGTGTCCGTGGTGTTCCCAGCGTTCGCGGTAGTGGCGGATCAACTCGGCGTACGGCTCGATCGGGTTGGTGACGTTGGCGGAGAAGAGCGGGTCGCCGTGACGGGCCGCCAGATCGACCGACTCCTTGCTGGTGGCGCTGCCGTGCCAGACGCGGACGGGCCGCTGGAGCGGGCGGGGCCACACCTCGGCGTCCCGGAGTTCCGGGCGGAAGCGAGTCGCCGCGGTGACCTTGTCCTGCCGCCAGATCCGGCGGAACACCTCGTAGCTCTCGGCGTTGCGGTCCCACTGGTCCTCGGCGGTGACCCTGAACAGGTCCCGCTGCGCGGCGCCGTTGCCCTTGCCGACGATCAGCTCCAGGCGTCCGCCGGACAGATGGTCGAGGGTCGCGTAGTCCTCGTACGCGCGCACCGGGTCGAGCAGGCTCAGCGTGGTCACCGCGGTGAACAGCCGGATCCGCGAGGTGAGGGCGGCGAGGTGGCTGAGGACCACGGGCGGCGACGACGAGATGAACGGCCGCTCGTGCCGCTCCCCCACCCCGAAACCGTCGAAGCCCAGTTCCTCGGCGAACAGGGCGTTGTCGATCACCTCGCGGAAGCGCTCGTTCGTGGACTTCCGGATCCCCGTGACGGGATGGGGGGCGTGCACGATCAGGGTGATCGCCAGGAACTTCACGACGCCGCCCGGTCGGCGAGCGCCTCGCCGTCGGGATGGGCGAGGCCGAGGTGGTCGCGCAGGGTGGTGCCCTCGTACTCGGTGCGGTGGACGCCTCGTTCCTGGAGCAGCGGTACGACGGTGTCGGCGAAGGCGTCGAGCCCGCCCGGGGTGATGTGCGGGACCAGGATGAACCCGTCGGAGGCGTCGGCCTGGACGAACGCGTCGATGGTCCGGGCGACCGTCTCCGGACTGCCCACGAAGGCCTGCCGGTTCCCCGTCTCGATGACGAGGTCGCGGATGGACCAGTTGTTGGCGGCCGCCCGCTCGCGCCACTCGCGGGCGGTGGCCAGCGGGTCGCGGTACATCCGGACCTGGGCGCGGCCCCGGGCGACGGTGTGTTCACCGAGGTCCGGGTCGATGTCGGGCAGCGGCCCGTCCGGGTCGTACGCGGACAGGTCGCGGTTCCACACGAACTCCAGGTGCTTGATGGCGGTGGCCCCGCTGACCTGGAGGCGCCGCACCTCCCTGGCGTTGTCCTCGGCCTCGGCGTCGGTGTCCCCGAGCACGAAGGTCGCCGCGGGCAGGATCAGCAGCTGGTCGGGGCGGCGGCCGTGGCGGGCGAGGCGGGCCTTGACATCCGTGTAGAAGGCCTGGCCCTCCTTGAGGGTGGAGTAGCGGCTGAAGATCGCGTCGGCGCTCGACGCGGCGAACTCGCGGCCCTCCTCGGAGTCACCGGCCTGGAAGATCACCGGACGGCCCTGCGGGGAGCGCGGGACGTTGAACCGGCCCTCGATGTCGAAGTGCCGGCCCTCGTGGACGAAGGCTCCGGCCTTGGCGTCGTTCAGGAACGTCCCGGTCTCCTGGTCGGCGACGATCTCGTCGCCCCGCCAGGAGTCGAAGAGTTCGTTCGCCGTGCTCAGGAACTCCTTGGCCCGGGAGTAGCGCTCCTCCTGCGGGAGGAAGCCGCCGCGGCGGAAGTTCTCGCCGGTGAAGGCGTCCCAGGAGGTGACGACGTTCCAGGCGGCGCGCCCGGCGGAGAGGTGGTCGAGGCTGGCGAACTGGCGGGCCACCTCGTAGGGCTCGTTGAACGTGGAGTTGATGGTGCCGGTCAGACCGAGGCGATCGGTGACGGCGGCGAGCGCGGCGAGGACGGTGAAGGTGTCGGGCCTTCCCACGACGTCCAAGTCGTAGATTTTTCCGCCCTGTTCACGCAGCCGCAGGCCCTCGGCGAGGAACAGGAAGTCGAACTTGGCGCGCTCGGCGGTCCGCGCGAAGTGCGCGAACGAGCTGAACTCGATGTGGCTGCCGGCCTCGGGGTCGCTCCACACGGTGGTGTTGTTGACGCCGGGGAAGTGCGCCGCGAGGTGGATCTGCTTGAGCGGCTTGCTCATGATCGGGGGTCCTTCCGGCTCAGGCGGTGGTGGAGTAGCGGTTCGCGGGGCGGGTGAGTCCGAGCAGTCCGCGCAGGGTGCCGGCCCCGTAGGCCCGCCGGAACACGCCCCGGCGCTGGAGCTCGGGCACGAGGCCTCGGGTGATCGCGGGCAGGTCGTGTCCGGCGACGCCGGGCCGCAGCCGGAAGCCGGACAGTCCCGCCTCGCTCAACTCCTGCAACAGGTCGGCGAGTTGCGCCGGTGTTCCGGTGAAGATCCGGGCGTCGCTGGTGTACGGGTGGTCCGCGAGGGCGTCCAGTCGCTCGCGGCGGGCCTCGGCGGCCCGGCGGTCGTCGTCCAGGAAGACCACGAGGTCGCCGAAGACGTGCACGGTCTCGTCCCCGCGCCCGGCCGTCGTCTGCTCGGCGCGGATCTCCTCGACGGCGGCGCGCGCCTGTTCCGCGTCGTGCGGGGTGACGTAGCCGACGTCGGCGGCGCGGGCCACCAGCCGGTTGGGGACGGTGGCGTGGGCCAGGGCGCTGACGACGGGCTGCCCCTGCGGAGGCCGGGGGGTGATCGAGGGGCCCTTGACGCGGAAGTGGGCGCCCTCGAAGTCGATGTAGTGGAGCTTGTCGCGGTCGATGAAGCGGCCGGTTGCGGCGTCGCGGATCTCGGCGTCGTCCTCCCAGCTGTCCCAGAGCCTGCGGACGACCTCGACGTAGTCGGCGGCCTCGTCGAAGAGCTCGGTCACCAGTTCCTGGGCCGCGGGCGTGTCGTATTCCTCCAGCCGGAACGGCGGGAAGGTGCGCCGTCCGAAGTGCGCGGCCTCGTTCGGGCGTGCGCTGACCTGCACCCGCAGGCCCGCGCGGCCGGAGCTCACGTAGTCGAGGGTGGCGATCGCCTTGGAGAGGTGGAACGGTTCGGTGTGGGTGGCCACGACGGTCGGCACGAGGCCGATGTGGCGGGTCACCGGCGCGACCCGGGACGCGATGAGGACCGCGTCGAGGCGGCCGCGTACCTGGTCGGTGCGTCCGTCGGGTCCGGTGGACGAGGAGGACTGGAGGCCGAGTCCGTCCTCGATGGTCACGAAGTCGAGCAGTCCGCGCTCGGCCTCGGTGACCAGGCCGGTCCAGTAGCCGGCGGTCAGCAGTTCGTGGGGGCGGGCCACGGGCTCGCGCCAGGCGGCCGGGTGCCAGCCGGCGCCGTCCAGGGCGACGGCGAGGTGCAGCGAAGAGGGTGACGAGGACACGGGGTTGCCTTCCTGATCGACCGTACGGGGAGGCCCGCCCCGGCGAGCGGGGCGCGGCCGCGTGAGGGGGGGCGCCTCGGCGAGCGGACCGCGGGCCGCGTGGGGGGCGACGCCCCGTCGACCGGGGTGGTGCCTCCCACGCGGGCGGGCCGGGGCGGTACGGGGTGCCGGTGCCCCGCGGTGGTCCGAAGTGCGGCCGATGGTTCAGGAGTTGTCGAGCGGCAGGCCGGGCGGGTTGACCTCGGAGGTCTTCACCGCCTCGTTCGAGAGGTTCCAGGCGGCCAGCCACTTGGCGTACTGCCCGTTCTCGATCAGGTGGTTGATGGCGTCGGCGACGGGCTTGGCGAGCCCGCTGTCCTTCTTGGCGGTGGCCGCGATCAGCCCCTGGATCGTCGCTCCGGCCCCCGAGAACTGGCCCGCGTTGCGGGTCGGGTCGGGGGACTTGGCGTTCTGGGTGACATGGTAGGCGACCGCCGGGTTGGGGCCGAAGGAGGCGTCGATCCTCCCGCTGTTCAGGGCAAGGGCGGTGGCGTTGCTGTCCTGGTAGTACTTGACGGTGAGCTTCTTGCCCTCCTGGGCCAGCTTCGCCTTCCACTCCAGGAGGATCTTCTCCTGGTTGGTGCCGGCGCCGACCGCGATCGTCCTGCCCGCCAGGTTCCGGTAGTCGCCGTCGAAGTTCCAGGTGCTCTTCTTCGGCACCTCGAAGGCGAGGTTGTCCTCCCGGTAGGAGGCGAACTCGTACTTTCTCTTGCGTTCCTCCGTGTCGGTGACGTTGGAGAAGGCGACGTCGACCTTGCCGCTGTCGACACCGACGAACAGGTTCTCCCAGGTCGAGTTCCTGACCACCGGCTTCAGTCCGAGGACCGCGGCGACCAGCCGGCCGAGGTCGGGTTCGCTGCCGGTGAGCGTCCGCTGGTCCGAGCCGACGAAGTTCAACGGCGGTGATCCGGCCGGCAGGGCGCCGACGCCCACCACCAACGTGCCCTTCGCGGCTATCGACTTGGGGAGTTCGGCGCTGATCGACTTCACCTCGGACACCTTCAGCGTGGTCTCCTGGGCGGCCCCGTTGGACAGGGCGCCGACGGTCACGGTGCCGGCCGCGTCGGTCCGTGTCCGGGTGGCCGCGTCGCTGTCCGCGCCGCACGCGGCGAGCGACACGGCGAGGGAGGCGACGGCGGCGGTCGCGGCGACGCCGCGGAGGGTCCTGCTGTTCGGGCCGGGGGTGCGCATGGCTGTCCTTTGCGGTCGTACGTGAGGAAGACGGGAGAGGCGGGAGCGGTCAGAGCACCTTGCTCAGGAACTCCCTGGTGCGCGCTTCGCGCGGATGGTCCAGCACCTGCTCGGGCGGTCCCTGCTCGACGATCCGTCCGCCGTCCATGAAGACCACCCGGTCGGCGATCTCACGGGCGAAGCCGATCTCGTGGGTGACGATGACGAGCGTGGTGCCGCTGTGGGCCAGGTCCTTGATGACGGCGAGGACCTCGCCGACGAGTTCGGGGTCGAGGGCGGAGGTCGGTTCGTCGAAGAGGATGATCCCGGGGCGCAGGGCGAGGGCGCGCGCGATGGCCACGCGCTGCTGCTGGCCGCCCGACAACTGCCGTGGATAGGCGGCGGTCCTGTCGGCCAGGCCCACGCGTGCGAGCAGTTCGCGGGCCAGTTCTCGGGCCCCGGCCCGGGACAGCCTGCCGGTCGCCACCGGGGCGGCGGCCACGTTGTCGAGCACGGTCAGATGGGGGAAGAGGTTGAAGTTCTGGAACACGAACCCGATGCGGCCGCGCTGGGCCAGGATGACCCTTTCGCTCAGCTCCTTGAGCCGGTCGCCGTGCCTGCGTACGCCGATGAGCTCGCCGTTCAGGCTCACATGGCCGCGTTCGGGCTTCTCCAGGTGGTTGATCACGCGCAGGAGGGTGGACTTCCCGGAGCCGGACGGACCCACGACGACCGTGACCTCGCCGGGCCGCACGGTCAACTCGACTCCGTTCAGGACCTGCTGGTCGCCGTACCACTTGTGGACGTCGTGCACCTCGACCGCCGCCGGCCGCGGTCCGCTCGTCACGCCGGTCATGTCGCCGTCTCCCTGCGGACCCGGGCCCGCGCCTCGCGCAGACCGCCTCGTACCTTCTGCAACGGGGTCGGCGGCAGGGTGCGCAGGGCGCCCCGCGCGTAGTACCGCTCGACGTAGAACTGGACGACCGAGACGACGCTCGTGAGGATCAGGTACCAGGCGGTGGCGACGAGGAGCAGGGGCACGATGTCGCCCGGGTAGGTGCTGCCCATGCTCTGCACGGTTCCGAACAGGTCAAGCAGGGACACGTAGAAGACCAGCGAGGTGCCCTTGACCAGACCGATCAGCTGGTTGACGTAGTTGGGGACGATGGAGCGCAGGGCCTGCGGGAGGACGATCCGCGTGAACCGGTAGCGCAGCGGCAGGCCCAGGGCGGCGGCGGCTTCGTGCTGCCCCTGGTCGACGGAGAGAAGGCCGCCCCGTACCACTTCGGAGGCGTACGCCGCCTCGTTCAGACTCAGTCCCACGACGGCGACGGCCATGTCGGTGGCCAGGCGGGACTCGTCGAAGGTGAAGAAGGACGGGCCGAACGGGACGCCTACGCTCAGCGTCCGGTACAGCGCACTGAAGTTGTAGAGGAACAGCAGGACCACGATGAGGGGCACCGAACGGAACAGCCAGGTGTAGACCCAGCTCACCGCGCGCAGCACCGGGCTCGGGGAGAGCCTGCCGAGAGCCAGCAGGACGCCGCCGAGCAGGCCGAGGACGGCGCTGAAGAGGGTGACTTCGAGGGTGATCAGCAGTCCGTCGAGGACGGTCGGGCGCAGGAACCAGTACGAGAACCGGTCCCACTGGTAGAAGGGGTTGGTCACCAGGCCGTGGGCGATCTGGGCGACCAGGACGAGCACCAGGGCCGTGACGATCCAGCGGCCGGGGTGCCGAAGGGGCAGCACCCGCTGGGCCGCCGGAGGCGCGGGGGCGGCGGGGACGTCGGTACGGGGGATCGCCTCGGCGGGCGGCGCCGTACCCAAGGGCACGGCGCTGCCGGGGAGTTGACTCATGGAGAGCTCCAGCGGACGCGGACACCCCGGATCCACGCGGGCGCGGCGCCGCGCCGAGCGGGAGAGGCTCGGTACGAGGCGGTGCGCGGCCTACGCGGAACGGGGGCTGGGCAGGAAGGGACGTACCGCGAGGGCGGCGGTCGTCAGAGACGCGGAGGAACCGTCAGCCCCGGCTGAGGGGGTGACACATGCCCGTACACAGTGCGCTGTTGACGCGCAGCAGGTCCACGGAGCGGTCGGCGCAGAGCACTTCGCGGCCGCGGCGCCGCCATGCGGCCGTCCCGTCAGCTGAGTGCATCGCCGTCACCGTTTCCACTCCGGCCGAAGAGGGCATCCCTTCGTGGGCCGCACGTTAGGCCCGCCCCGAAAAGAATGTCAATGCGGGTGACCACCAGATGAGACCGTGCTCGCGGCCTTCTTGACGGCGCAACAGAGCGCCCCGAGACTGACGGGGACGGTCACGATTGTCAGCGCCCACGGTGCGGTCCTCCGCCCCAGTGGTCATCGGCCCCGGCCCGCTGACAGGCAACCCTTCCACCGCGACGGGGTGCCCCGGGTGACGACCGGGTCCCGCCGGCGCGGTGGGGCAAGCGTGGTCTCGCGTCTCGCGAGCCCTGAGGTCGGGACCGGTGGAATGCCAAGGAACGGCTTGACGAGGCGCCTTCACATCGATCTGTTGCGTGTCTCCAGCGCCTACTGATCCGCGACCGGTCCGTTGATCCGGACCGGTGCGACAGGCGCGGTCAATCCGCATTCCGGCCGCCGGTGCCCACAAAGCGGCGGTGGCTTCCTTCTTCCCCCAAGGGAGAGTCATGCCCGAGACAGCTTCGCGCACGTCCAGTTCCGTCGACTCCCGTCCCTGTGAGCAGATTTCGCTGCCCTCCGCCCTCCGTTTCAAGCCGCCGGCGGCGCCGTCCGTCCTCCCCCACCGTGTCGACAGCCGCATCGGTGTGGGGCTGGCCGGCGGCTTCTACCCGGCCCCGCACCGCTACGAGCTGTATCTGTCACGAGGGTGTCCGCGCTCGCTGCGGATCGCCATCACCCTCGGGCTGCTCGGGCTTCGGGACTCGGTCGCCACCACGCTCCTCACGGACCCCGCGCGCACTCCCGAGGCCTTCGCCTCGCTGCGCCGCGCCTACGAGGCCACCGAGCATCACTTCGACGGGCCGCTGACGGCACCGGCGCTGTGCGACCGCTGGAGCGGACGCATCGTCAGCAACCACACGCCCGACATCCTCCGCGATCTCGCGGGACTGCTCTCCGGCCACACCACGACCTGCCCTTCCACGCTGTGCCCTCCGGAGCTGACCGCCGACATCGAGGCCCTGCGTGATCTGCTGGAGCGTGAGGTCACCCCGTCCGCCCGCCCCTCGGAGCTCGCGGCGGCCCTTGACCTGCTGGACTGCCAACTCGCCGCGCGTCCCTACGTCCTGGGCGAGAGCCTCACGGCGGCGGACGTCGACGCGTGGGTCGCGCTCACCGGGCTGGGCGGCCCGGAGATCCTCGGTACACGTCCCCGGCTCCTGGACTACGTACGCCGTCTCGGCGCCCACCCCGCCTTCCGGCCGGGCACCGACGCGGTGCCCGTGGCGGCGGACGCCTGACGCTCCCGGCCGCGGGGCCGGTCGCCGGCACTCGGTTCCGGGTGGACCTCGGCGGCCGGCCCCGCGGCCGGGCGGGCTCACTCTCGGGGGATCAGCAGGATGCTCAGGCCGCTCAGGGTGGAGGCCCACTTCCGTCCCTGGTCGAGGGTCTCACGGCCCGAACCCAGAATCCGGTCCTGGAGGAGCAGCGCCGCCGCGCGGAGTTCCTCCCACGGTTCCGGCGTGTCGAAGGCGCGCCGGGACCGCTCCACGGATCCGACCAGCGCACGACAGGCCGCCTCCACGTCGGCGACGTTCTGACCGGCCGAGCCGACACCGTCGATCGACCACGTCATCCACAGGCGGCCCATGGCCTCACTCTGTCCCATCGCGGGAACCGCCGCACGCCCGTGGCATCGAGCGCCCTCATTCTCTCGACGTGGCCCCGTCGACTCTCGGTCCGTAGTAGACATGCGGCGTGTCCCGCCCGGTCCGGAGCGGGTGGAGAACGGATACCGATGAACGAAACGAGTCGAACCGCACGGCGGCGCGGACTCGGACCGAAGCCCCGGGGCATCGCCGTGGCGGCGCTGGTCGCGGCCGGGGCACTGGTCTGTCTGGTCGTGGCGTTCCGGCCGGGCGGCCACCAGGCCGACGCGGGGCGCACCAGCGCCACGGCGGCCGCCGGTTCCCGGGGGACCCAGGACCCGGGCCGGGCGGCTCCGGCCGCATCGATGTCCGCCGCGGCCACCCGGTCGCCGGGGCCCACGTCCTCCCCGGCGGTGACGGCCCGCCCGTCCACCACGTCGGCACGCCCGTCGGCCCCGGACACCCCGCGGACCACGGCGAGGACCGCCTCCCTGGCGGGGCGGATCCGCCCGGGCACCGACTACCGGGGGGTGGCGACGACGTACGACGCCGGGAACGGGGACGGCTCCTGTTCGTACGGCCCGAGCAGTGACGTCTTGACCGCGGCGATGAATCACACCGACTACGAGACGTCCGCGGCGTGCGGCGCGTACGTGCTGGTGCGCGCGGCGGACGGCGCCACCGTGACGGTCCGGATCACCAACGAATGCCCGACGGGCTGCGCTCCCGGGCAGCTCGACCTCAGCGCCCAGGCGTTCGCGCGGCTCGCGGCCCCGTCGGCCGGCCGCATCCCGATCACCTGGAAACTGCTGAGCCCCGGCGCCTCCGGTACGGTCGCGCTCCGCTACAAGACGGGGTCCAGCCGCTACTGGTGCGCGGTCCAGGTGATCGGACACCGCAACCCGGTGGCCCGGCTCGAACTGCGCACCGCCGGCGGATGGCGGTCTCTGCCGCGCACCGAATACAACTACTTCCTCGCCGAGGACGGCGGCGGCTGCGGCGGCACGGTCAGGATCACCGACATCTACGGTGAGCGCCTGACCGCCGAAGGCATCGCGCTGCGCCCCGACGTGGTTCAGACGACCCGGCTCCAGTTCGCCCGGCACTGACCCGTACCGGCGGAGGCGCCGGGAGTGCGTCCCTCGCCCCGTGTACTCCCGTCGCACGCCGGGGCGCACCGGGGACGAGCACCCCGGAGCCCCCGGCCCTCGGCTCTCCCCGGCCCGCCTACTCCGAGCCCTTGGCGCAGCCCACCACGGCGGCCGCGGGACCGGCTCCGGCCACGGCGGGGCCGGGGACACCGCCCGCCGCGACGACCTCCGCCGGCTCCGCGGGGAGCGGCTTGCGGAGCAGCAGCAGCGCCGCGTCGTCGTGCAGACGCCCGCCCACGTGGGCCTGGAGCTCGGCGTCGAGCGCGGCGAGCGTGGAGGCCGGTTCGTCGGACACGTTCCGGGCCAGGCCCTGGGCGAGGGCGTAGAACTCACGGCCATGGTCGCGGGCCTCGGTGACCCCGTCGGTGTACAGCAGGAGCTGGTCGCCGTCGGCCAGCGGCAGCACCTGAAGACTCGGGGTCTCCCCCGTCAGAGCCCGCAGCCCGAGCGGAGGGGCGGGATCGACGGGGTCGACCGACACGACGCTGCCGGACGCGTGGACGTGCAGCGGCGGAGCGTGGCCGCAGTTGACGACCTCCAGCCGGCCGGACTCCGGATAGCCGGCGACCACGGCGGTGACGAAGTCGTCGTACTCCAGGTTGCGCGCCAGACTCCGTTCGATCCGGGCGACGACGTCGAGGAGATCCGGTTCGTCGTAGGCGGCCTCACGGAAGACGCCGAGCACGAGCGCGGCCGTCCCGACGGCCGGCAGCCCCTTGCCCCGGACGTCTCCGATGATCATCCTGACGCCGTACGGCGTGGGCACCAGCGCGTAGAGATCGCCGCCGATCCGGGCCTCGGCCGCGGCGGCGCTGTAGCGGACGGCCACCTGGAACGGGCCGACGTTCGACGGAATGGGCGCGAGGAGCGCGTGCTGCGCCGCCTCGGCGACCGAGCGGACGGCCGCGAGGACGCGCTCGCGGCGCCAGCGCAGCGCGCTGGCCAGGACGCTCGCCAGGGTGACGGAGGCCAGCGCGGACAGGACGGCCACGAGCTCGCCGCCCGGAACGCCGTCCCGCAGGCCGAGCATCGCGCTCAGGACCGAGGCCAGGACGCCGACGCACAGGACTCCGTACGGCCGGCTGGTGGTGGCCGCCAGCGCGGGCCCGGCGGCCAGCAGCGGCAGCCAGAAGATCCCGGCTCCGCCCGCCAGGTCGGCGAGCACGATGGTGCCGACGATCAGTAAGGGCAGCACCGAGGTGCCGAAGGCGAGGTGGGCGACGCGTTTGCGGGCCGCCGTCCAGGAGCCGGCACCTCGTTTTCTGAACGTCCGTTTCAGCCAGTGCTCGCCGGCGTGCTCTCGGGCCCGACTCATACGCGTCCGCAGTCCTCACCTGGGTTTGTCCCTGAAATGTCCGGTTGGTCTAGGAAAGACGTTCGAGACGTGATCCACAAGAACGGAGATTTCAGATAGTGAACGAGAGGCTCCTGGTCACGCGGTTCGCGGTCGGGATCAGCTTCGTCACGACGTCCGCGAGCCGGGGCAGCCGCTCGGCGGGGAGCGAGACACCGAGGGATCCGAGCGTGTCCCCGCTGTAGACGGGTACGGCGACGCAGACCGTGCCGAGAGCGTACTCCTCCAGGTCGGTGACCGCCGGGGCGACCGGGGACGTGGCCAGGCGCCGGAGCAGTTCGGGGCGGCTGGTGATGGTCCGCGGGGTGAGGTCGGCGAGGGTGTGCCGGGCGAGGTAGTCGTTGCGCGCGTCCTCGTCGAGTTCGCGCAGCACCGACTTGCCGAGCGCGGTGGCGTGCCCGGCGTCCTCGAATCCGACCCAGAGGTCGACCCGGGGCGCCCGGGGACCGTCGACGATCTCGGCGACCCTGATCTCGCCCTCCTCGTAGAAGGTGAGGTAGGCGGCCGAGGCGAGTTCGTCGCGCAGGGCGGCGAGCGTGGGGCGGACGCGGCTGAGCCGTGTCTGCCCCACGCCCTGGCTCTGCAGCGTCTGCATCTTGTCGCCCAGGATGAACCCGCCGTCGTCGAGCTTGCGGATGTATCCGTCGTGGACGAGCGTCCGCAGCAGGTGGTAGGCGGTGGCCAGCGGGAGCTCGGTCTCGCGGGCGAGCTGTTTGGCGGGCGCGCCGGTCTCGTGCGCGCTCACCGCCTCCAGCAGGCGGAAGGCTCGCTGGACGGAGGTGATGAGCGTGGGCCCGTCGCGAGCTCCCATGCCACCAGCGTGCGCCGAGCCGGCAGGACAGGCAAGGCAGGGTCGACGGCGCGCAGTGCCTCCGGCAGGGCATGCTAGCGATCCCGGCGGCCCGATCCCGGGCGAGGGCCACGGGGGCCACGCCGCCGGAACCCGGCCGACGGCCCGCCTTCAGGACCCGCCGGCCCCGGACCCGAGCGAAGCACCGCAGGAGCCACGCCTCCGGACAAAGCCGGGCCCGGCCCGCCCCACCCGACCAGCCCGTCCGACGCGATCCCGGACCACTCCGCCCGAGCCGGCGAAGCTGTCCGCGGCGCGGCTCGGACGGAGCCGTCCGAGCCTGAGTCGGACTGAGTGGTCGGGGGTGAGGCTCGAACGGAAGGGACCAGGCCCGTCTTGGGCCGGGCGGTCCAAGGGCGGGCCCGCGTCCCCACCGTCCGAGACGCGCCCGGACCGCTGAAAAACCGAACCGCCCGTCCGAGGCGGGCCCGGACCGAAGCGCCTGCCCGAGACGGACCCGTACCTCGACGTCCAGGACCGGCCCGCGCCCCTCCATCCGGGACGGGCGGCCCGACCGACGGCAGCGAGGGCCGCGGGACCGGGTCGAGGCGACGACGCCGGGAAGCGCGGGATCTCGTACCGGCCGGAGGCCGACCGCCTCAGGAGCCGCCCGACCCGCGCCGCCCGACCCCGGTGCCGCCGAGGCGTCCGAGGAGGCCGGCGAGCCGGGTCGTCTCCTCCGCGGTCCACGCCGGTTCGGCGAAGACCTCCTCGGCCACGTGTTCGGCGGTGACGAGCATCTCCCGCAGCCGCTCCCGGCCGGTCTCCGTCAGGGCCGCGTAGGCCACCCGCGCGTCACGGGCGTCCGCGTCCCGCCCGACCAGCCCGATGCGCTCCAGGGGCACGAGACCCCGGGTGACACCGGACGCCGTCAGGCCGAGCGCCTCCGCCAGGTCCACCCGGCGCATCCGGTCGCCCGGAGCCTCGGACAGCCGCAGCAGCAGCGTGAAGTCGGCCAGGCTCACGCCGTGCAGTCCGCCGAGACTCGCGTCGAACCGCTTCGCCAGGCCGGCCTGCGCCCTCATCAGACGCAGTGCCGCGTCCAGCCCCTCACTCATTGACACCTCCTTGACTACTCAAGCATATCGGCAACGAAGATCCTGGTTCGCCACGAGGGATCAGGGGGTGTTCTGCGCCGCGGCCCGGCGCTGTCGCTTGCCGAGAGGCGCCTGGGAGAGATCCTCGGCCTGGGACTTGAGCCGCTTGAAGCCGTAGCCGCGCTCGGTGAGCCAGGCGGTCGCGGTGGCCTCGGCCCGTTCGACCGCCTCCAGGATGTCCTCCTCGGCCTCTCCCGAGTCCAGGAAGCGGAAGGTGAAGGCGGGCCGGGCGGCCAGGTCGTAGCTGAGGTGCCCCTCGGGGGTGAAGGCGGCGCGCAGGACATCGTGCTCCGGCGCGCGTGCCAGCAGTTCCGCGCGCTGTTCCGCGCCGAGCCCGTCGAAGACACCGCGAACGGTGATACGGAAAGTTCGTGTGGTCATCCCGCGAGCCTAACCAACGCGAGCGGCGACGCTCCACCACGTTTCCCGCGCCCGGTGCCTCTCCCCGACGGCGGACCGGACGGCCCGGACACCGCCCGGAGCGGACCGGGCGCGGCCGCGCCGCACCCGGTCCGCGCTTCGGCCGCCGGATCCCTCAATGGCGGTGTTCCCGGCAGTCCCAGTGCCCCTTGACCCACACCTTGTCCCAGTGACCGGGGACGTAGACCCACTTCTGCACCCAGCCGTGCGCGTGGTGACCGTGGTGCCAGGAGTCCTGGTGGACCCACTTCTTGACCCAGTGACCCGGCACCCACTTCTTCTCCCAGTGGCCCTTCTTCCACTCGCAGCGGTCGTGGTGACCATGGTGGTCGGCCGACGTGCCCGAAGGCGCGGGCGAAGGCGTCGTGGTCGCGGCGGCGACGCCGGACGTGCCCAGCGCGGCCCCACCGGCCAGCAGGCCCGTCGCGGCCGCGCCGGCGAGCAGGCGCCGGACGTTCACGTGTGTGGTCATCGGACTCACCTCCCTCTGGATGTGATCGACGTGCGCAACGAGAGCCGGTGTCACGGACGTTCGCGCCGACACCGTCGGTACGTTCCAAGGCCCTCGATGCGCGGGACATAAGTCATTCGGAGTGACAAAAGGTACGTATGAGGATAGACCTGGGTAAGTTTTCGGTACGAGTTTTCAGGAGACCCGTCCGGGATCCCGGGTGACGGGTCCGCACCTTCGGGCGACCGCTCCGAGTCGCCGGCAGACCGTCCGGGCCCGGCTCCCCGGATGCCGGCCCCGTCACCCCGCAGGGGGATTTCGCGGCACCCCCGGCTCATCCGAGGGCCGGGACGGCTACGAATACACGCCGGGAGCGACGGACGGATTCTGTGAGCGATGCCCAAGACCGGCCAGGACGGACACGGTTCGCGACGGCGCCCACCGGCGGAAACGTGGCTGGACGCCCGGCTCGAACGCGCCGCGCAGGGTGACCAGGACGCGTTCGCCGACGTGTACGACACCCTCGCGCGCCCGGTCAAGGGCCTGATCCGCCGCGTACTGCGGGACGAGGCGCAGGCCGAGGAGGTGACGCAGGACGTGATGGTGGAGATCTGGCGGACCGCCGACCGCTATCGCCCCGAACTCGGCGGCGCCCGGGGATGGGTCCTCACGCTCGCACACCGACGGGCCGTCGACCGGGTCCGGCAGGTCCAGGCGAGCACGGACCGGGAGCGGCGCAGCGCCCTGCTCGCGGAGGACCGCCCCTTCGACGAGGTGGCCGAGGCCGTGGAGCTCCACGAGGACCACGACCGCGTGCAGCGCTGCCTCGCCGGCCTGGAACGGCATCAGCGCGTGCCACTGGTGCTCGCCTACTACCAGGGCATGACGTATCTGGAGGTGGCCGCCTGCCTGGCCACCCCGGCGGGCACCGTGAAGTCCAGGATGCGCTCGGGGCTGCGTCTGCTCCGCAGATGCCTGGAGGCCGGCCCGTGACGGCCGCCGAGGACCCGCACGAGCTCGTCGGCGCCTACGTCCTGCACGCGCTGCCGGCGGCCGAGGAAGCCTCCTTCGAGAACCACCTGGCGGGCTGCGCGGCCTGCCGGGACGAGGTGGCGGAGCTGTCCGGGGCCACGCTGCGGATGGCCTCCGTCCAGGACGCGGCCCCCTCCCCCGAGCTGCGCGGGCGCGTCCTCGAACAGATCGCCCGGACCCGCCAGGAACACCTGCCGCGCGCCCTGCCGGTCCGCCACCGGGCCCTGCGCGCGGCCCTCGCCGCATGTCTGGCCCTCGCGGCCGCGCTCGGCGGGATCGCCGCCTGGCAGCACACCCGGGCGGACGACGCACGCGCCGAAGCCACCGTCAGACAGGCGCAGGCCGCCGCCCTCACCGACCTCCTGACGGCACGGGACGCCACGGTCAGCACCCGGAAGCTGGACAACGGGGCCGACATCGCGGTGGTCGCCTCACGCTCCCAGGGCCGGGCGGCCTTCGTCGCCTCGGACCTGCCGCGCCTGGCGCACGATCAGGTCTACGAACTCTGGTACGCGGCCAAGTCCGGTGACCTCCGGCCGGCCGGTCTGCTCCCCGGCACCGGCGGCGGGCACGCCCGGCTGCTCCGCGGATCCCTTGAGGGCGTCAGCGCCGTGGGCATCACGGCCGAGCCCGCGGGCGGTTCGCGTCAGCCGACGAGCGAGCCGCTCGGCATCGTCACGGTGCCCGCGTGACGACCTCACGGTCCGGCCCGTCCGGCACGCAAGCCGCCGTTCCCCGTCGCTTCAACGCATCCGATTCCGGGCATGACGGAGAAAAGACGATAGTTCACTTTTAATGCAAATTGCCCTTGATCATCCTATTCTGAGGGGAGGGAGGGCTCGGGCGGCGGTCAACAGCCGGTCCTGGACCGGCGGGAAGCGGGCTTCCATGACTGAGCGGTTCAAGCGGTCGGGGCTGATCGGAGAGTTGTCCGGTGAGTTCCTCGGCACGATGATTCTCATCCTGTTCGGGTGCGGCGTGGTGGCCCAGGTGGTCGCCGGCGGAGCACTCACGACGCCGCCGGGCGGTCTGGGAAACCACGACAGCATCGCCTGGGCCTGGGGTATCGGCGTCACCATGGGCGTCTACGTCGCGGCACGGCTGAGCGGCGCCCACCTCAACCCCGCGGTGACGGTGGCACTCGCCACGTTCAGGGGTTTCCCGTGGCGCAAGGTGGCTCCCTATGTGGTGGCCCAGACCATAGGCGCCTTCGTGGCGGCCATGATCGTGCGCTGGAACTACACCGAGGCCCTGGCGAAGGCGGACCCCGGACACACCATCAAGACGCAGGGCGTGTTCTCCACGCTGCCCGCCAACGGCAATCCGAACCTGCCGGTCCACGAGTGGGGCGCGTTCCGCGACCAGATCATCGGCACGGCCATCCTGCTCCTGGTGATCATGGCGATCACCGACCTGCTGAACACCCCGCCCGGCGCGAACCTGGCCCCGTTCGTCATCGGCCTGCTGGTCGTCGGCATCGGTATGGCCTGGGGCACCAACGCGGGCTACGCGATCAACCCCGCACGCGACTTCGGGCCGCGGCTGGCCAGCTTCCTCACGGGATACGGAGGGGCATGGCGAGATCAGTACGGGAACTTCTACTTCTGGGTACCGATCATCGGTCCGCTGATCGGCGGCGTGCTCGGCGCAGGCATGTACAAGTTCTTCATCGGCCGGTTCCTGCCGACCGCTGAGCCCGAGCCCCCGGGACGCATCCCGGTTCCCGAGGCCTGACACACCCGGCAGAGGCGGCAACTCATGGCTGACTTCGTGGGCGCGGTGGACCAGGGGACCACCAGCACCCGATTCATGATCTTCGACCACGCGGGCAACGAGGTGGCGAAGCACCAACTGGAACACGCCCAGATCCTTCCGCGCTCCGGATGGGTCGAGCACGACCCGGTGGAGATCTGGGAACGCACCAACTCCGTGATCCAGAACGCCCTGCGGCACAAGAACCTGACCGCCGAGGACCTCGCGGCGATCGGCATCACCAACCAGCGGGAGACGACCGTCGTCTGGGACCCGCGCAACGGACGTCCCTACTACAACGCCATCGTCTGGCAGGACACCCGCACCGACTCCATCGCCGCGGCCCTGGAGCGTTCCGGGCAGGGCGACGTCATCCGCCGCAAGGCGGGGCTGCCCCCGGCGACGTACTTCTCCGGCGGCAAGATCCAGTGGATCCTGGAGAACGTCGACGGGGTCCGCGAGGCCGCGGAGCAGGGCCACGCCCTGTTCGGCAACACGGACGCCTGGGTCCTGTGGAACCTGACCGGAGGTCCCGACGGCGGCATCCACGCCACCGACGTGACCAACGCCAGCCGCACCATGCTGATGGACCTCGAAACCCTCGACTGGGACGACGAACTGCTGGGCTTCTTCGGCGTGCCGAGGGCCATGCTGCCCAGCATCAACCCCTCGTCCGACCGCGAGGCGTACGGCACGGCGCGCACCTCCCGGCCGCTGCGCGCAGCCATCCCCATCACCGGGGTCCTCGGCGACCAGCAGGCGGCCACCGTCGGACAGGTCTGCTACGCGCCGGGCGAGGCCAAGAACACGTACGGCACCGGCAACTTCCTGGTCCTCAACACCGGTACGGAACTGGTCCGTTCGCAGCACGGCCTGCTGACCACCGTGGCCTACCGGTTCGGCGGCGAACCCGCCGTCTACGCGCTGGAGGGTTCCATCGCGGTCACCGGATCCGCGGTGCAGTGGCTGCGGGACCAGATGAAGATCATCAAGGACGCGGCCGAGAGCGAGAGGCTGGCCCGCTCGGTGGAGGACAACGGAGGCATGTACTTCGTGCCGGCGTTCTCCGGGCTGTTCGCCCCGTACTGGCGTTCCGACGCCCGCGGAGCGATCGTCGGACTCGCCCGGTACAACAGCAACGCCCATCTGGCCCGCGCCACGCTGGAGGCGATCTGCTACCAGAGCCGCGATGTCGTCGAAGCGATGGAACAGGACTCCGGGGTCCATCTGGACGTACTGAAGGTCGACGGCGGTGTGACCGCCAACGACCTGTGCATGCAGATCCAGGCCGATGTCCTCGGCGTACCCGTCAGCCGTCCGGTCGTCGCCGAGACCACCGCGCTCGGCGCCTCGTACGCGGCCGGTCTGGCCACCGGGTTCTGGAAGGACACCGAGGAACTGCGCACCCACTGGCAGGAATCCAGGCGCTGGGAGCCCCAGTGGTCCGAGGACCGGCGTCAGCAGGGGTACGCGGACTGGAAGAAGGCGGTGGAACGCACGCTCGACTGGGCGAAGGTGGAATAGCCGGGGGCGTCGGTCCACCGGTGACCGACCGTGCTCCGTCCGGCCCCCGCCGCGCATCGCGCCGGGGGCCGGAGGCGTTCCGCAGGGGCTTTCCGTGTGCGGTCGCGAACCCGCCAGGGCGGGCCCGGCACGCTTCCGTCCTGCACGTCTTCACGGCCACCGGCGTCGGCGGGGGCTCGTTCGCCGCTCACCGGCCACGCGCCGGACGATCACCCCCGGTCACGCATCCACCCCTTCCGCTTCTCTATGCTCGGGGGCGAACCTTTCGTACCCATGAGGAGCAGAGCAATGAGCCAGAACGTCTTTTTCGAGGTCACCGCGGACGGCGAGCCGCTGGGCCGCATCGAGTTCAAGCTCTACGACGACGTCGTCCCGAAGACCGCGCAGAACTTCCGTGAGCTCGCCACCGGCCAGCACGGTTTCGGTTACGAGGGCTCGCCGTTCCACCGTGTCATCCCGAAGTTCATGCTCCAGGGCGGCGACTTCACGCGCCAGAACGGCACCGGCGGCAAGAGCATCTACGGCGAGAAGTTCGCCGACGAGAACTTCAAGCTCAAGCACACCAAGCCGGGCCTGCTGTCCATGGCCAACGCGGGCCCGAACACCAACGGCTCGCAGTTCTTCATCACCACCATCGTCACCGACTGGCTGGACGGCAAGCACGTCGTCTTCGGCGAGGTCGTCGAGGGCATGGACGTGGTGAAGGCCATCGAGGCGCTCGGCAGCGGTTCCGGCACCACCTCCAAGAAGATCGTCGTCTCCAAGAGCGGCACCGTCTGAGCGGACCGGCACCCGGCCGGGTCCCTCCCGCGGACACCGGCAGGTGAGGGCGGCGGGTGACGAACCCGCCGCCCCCGCCGGGCGGCCCGCCACACCCGCGGCCCCGCCGCACCCCGCCGGGCGGCCCGCCGCATCCGGCCCCGCCGCCACCACGGCCGATCGGGCCCCACGCGTCGCGGCCCCCCGAAAGGGTTCAGCCGGATTCATGGCCGGATCCCGTACACCAGGGGACCTGCCCCGCCGCGAGGGGTAGCCCTTCCCGGACACGCGGAAGCGCGTCAGGGTTGGGGGGAGCTGGCCCGGGTGAGTTGGTGGGGGCGGACACCCGCGCGACGCCCGTCGGGTCGCGCGCGACGACGGTCGGCCGTGCGCCGGCTGCGTGCGGAAGGGGCCTACGGGCCCGCACTTCGAGAAGTACTGCCCGCCCTCGCGGCGGTCGTCGTCCTGATCTGCGCGGTCGTCGCGGGGCTCGCCGTCGGATACCGCGTGGCGGGCATCGCCGTTCCCGTCGGCGCGCTGGCCGTGCTCGCCGTCGCCACGCCCGCCGCGATACGGCGCAGCCGTCCGACCGCCCGCCGCCGCCTCGGCATCTACACACCCGAGGAACTGGCGGATCTCGACACCCAGGGACTGGCCCTGGCCGTCTCCCGGATGCTGCGCCGGGACGGCTGGCGCGTGGTCCCGCCCCGCAGGGCGGAGAACCGCGTCCGGGTCCGCGCGCGGGACGGACACGGGCAGCGCCTGGAGGTCGCCTTCCGGCCCGTGGCGGAACCGCTGCCCGACGAGGACACGCCCCCGCGGTCCGGACGCCCGGGCGGCCCCGGCCCTCCGCTGCGCCTCGTGGTGCACCGCGGAACCTTCACCCGGCGTGACGTCCAGTGGGCGCGGAGACAGGGCGGTGTGCGTCTGATCGACGGTTCGTGTCTGCGCCGGTGGGCGCACGGGACACCGCTGAACGAACTGAGCGACTCCCCCTGAAGCCGTACGGCCGCGACGCACCCCGTACGGCAGCCGCCCGCGCGTACCGGGGACCCGGCCGCCCGGGCGGACCCGCCGACGCCACAGGCCTCACTCCGGACCCGGGCGCAACAGCGGTTTCTCCGACAACGGTCGAGGTCAGCGGCCTGGACACGTTCCCATCAGGTAGTTGAAGGAAAGCCCTTCGCACACACCTACGAGCCGCATAGCGTGCGAGGGCGTGTCCGTCCCAGGACCCGAGCCGTCCCCACTGTCCCGCGGTCCGCGCACGCCGGGCCCCTACCCCACGAGGAGACCGGCATGTCGTACGACAGCTCCGCCCCAGGGCCCGAGCGACCGCCCCGGGGACACCACAGCTCCTTCGCCGACCACGTCCCCGACCCGGCCGCGGCGGAACCCTTACGCGGCGGGGCAGCACCCCGCGCCTGGACCGGGCACCACCGCGATCTGCGAATCCTGCGCCGCGCCTACCGCCGCCAGCGGCGCGTGACCACCTTCGCGGTGCTCGGCTGTTTCACCGTCTTCCTCGGCCTCTGCGCCGGCTGTCCCACCCTGATGGACCGTCCCGTCACCCCAGGTCTCTCGACCGGTCTGGTGATCGCCCTCGCCCAGATCCCCGCCACCTGGCTCGCCGTGCTCGTCTACGAGCGCACCGCCCGCCGCTATGTCGACCCGCTCGCCCGCCGCGTGAACCGGAGTGTCCCGTGGGCCGGTGGCGAGCAGGAGCGGCAGCGGTGAGCGCCTTCTCCGGTTCCACCCAGTCCTGGTCCCTCGTCGCCTTCTCCGTCGCCGTCACGGTCACCCTGCTGCTCTGCGTGCTGACGGGCCCCGACAGTGACGACCTCGCCGAGTTCTACACCGGATACCGCTCGCTCTCCCCGCTGCGCAACGGACTCGCCATCGCCGGCGACTACATCTCCGCGGCGACCGTCCTGACCATCGGCGGCGTGATCGCGCTGTGCGGTTTCGACGGGGTCGTCCTGGCCCTGAGCACCCTGCTCTCGCTGCTGGTCCTGATGTTCCTGCTGGCCGAACCCCTGCGGAACACGGGCAAGTTCACCATGGGCGACGTGCTGGCCCGCCGAATGCCCGGACGTTCCGTGCGGATCACCGGGTGCGCGGTCACGATCGCCGCTCTCGTCCCGATGATGCTCGTCCAACTCGCCAGCACGGGCCAGCTGCTGGCGTTCATCCTGGGCTTCACCGACAGTTCCATGAAGACGGGCTGCATCGTCGGGGTCGGCGCTCTGATGATCACCTACGCGGCCATCGGCGGTATGCGGGGCACCGCCTTGATCCAGCTCCTGAAGATGGTCGCGCTCCTCGGTTCCGGAATCGTCGTCGCGCTGCTGATCCTCAGCCGGTTCCACTGGAACCCCGGGGCGCTGTTCACCGCGGCCGCCCGGCGCAGTGGCTCACCCGACGCGTTCCTGCACGGCGGACTGGAGTTCGCCGGCGGCCCGCATCCCCGGCTCGACATGATCAGCACCCAGTTCGCGATCGTGCTGGGCGGGGCCTGTCTGCCGCATGTGACCATGCGGATGTTCACCGCCAACAGCGCCCGCCAGGTGCGGCGTTCGATGTCCTGGGCGGTGTCCTCGGTGGCGTTGTTCATGCTGCTGGCGGGAGTTGTCGCCATCGGCGCCACGGCGCTGATCGGCCGGGCCGGTGTCACCGCGGCCGATCCGCGCGGGCACACCGCCTATCTGCTGGGCTCACGTGCCGCGTTCGGCCCCGTGGTGTCCCGGGCGGAGACCCTGGTGTTCACCACCGTCACCACGGCGATCTTCCTCACCCTGCTCGCCTCGGTCGCCGGGATGACCCTCGCGTGCGCCAACTCGCTGGCCCACGACGTCTTCGCGGGCCGCGGCACGGCCATGTCGTCCCAGCGCGAGACCGGTTTCGCCCGCGTCTCGGCGCTGGTCGTCGGCGCGCCCGTGATCGCCCTCGCGGTCGTCGTACAGAACCGGTCCCTCCAGCCGCTGGCCACCATGTCCTTCTGCGTGGGTGCCTCGGCGATCGCGCCGGCCCTGGTCTACAGCCTGTTCTGGCGGCGCTTCACCCGTGCCGGTCTGCTGAGCACCCTCATCGGCGGCACCCTCGCCGTGCTGATCCTGATGCCGGGCACCCGGCTGGTGTCGGGCTCCCCGACGTCCGCGTTCCCCGGCACCGACTTCAACTGGTTCCCGTTCACCACCACGGGGCTGGTGTCGATCCCGCTGGGGTTCGCGTTCGGCTGGCTCGGCAGCGTCCTGTCCGGGCGCCGCACGGCCGACCGGGAGCGCGGGGTGTACGAGAGGGTCGAGAGCCTGATCCTCGCGGGACCGCGGCCCCGGCCGCGGGAACGGTGACGGCGCGGGGTCGCCGCCACCGTCACCGGGCGCTCCCCCGCGGTCCGGTTCAGCTGCCCCCGACCACGATCTCGCGCTTGAGGATCTTGCCCGTGGGGCCCTTGGGTAGCTCGGCCGCGACCTCGACGATCCGGGGGTACTTGTACGCGGCGACCCGCTCCTTGGCGTGGGCGCGGATCTCCTCGGCCGTCGCCTGCGCCCCGGGCCTGAGGGTCACGACGGCCGCGACCTCCTCGCCGTGCAGGGGGTGCGGCACCCCCACGACGGCGGCCTCGGCGACGGCGGGGTGCTCGTACAGCACCTCCTCGATCTCGCGCGGGTAGACGTTGTAGCCGCCGCGGATGATCATGTCCTTCTTACGGTCGACGATGAAGTAGAAGCCGTCCTCGTCGACGCGGGCCAGGTCCCCGCTGTGGAACCAGCCGTCGCGGATCGCCTCCGCGGTGGCGTCCGGGCGGTTCCAGTAGCCGGTCATGACGTTCTCGCCGCGGATGGCGATCTCGCCGACCTCTCCGGGTGCGGCCGCACCGCCGTCCTCGGTGACGAGCCGCATCTCGACCCCGCGGATGGGCACACCGATCGAGCCCGCCTTGCGGGGGCGGTCCGGGTGGTTGAACGCGGCGACCGGTGAGGTCTCGGACAGTCCGTAGCCCTCCAGGACGGCGGCACCGAAGCGCCGCTCGAATCCGTGCAGGACCTCGACCGGAAGCGCGGCCCCGCCCGAGACGGCCAGGCGCAGCAGACCGGGGTCGAAGCCGTCCGGAAGGTCGGCGTGCAGCAGGGCCGCGTACATCGTCGGCACTCCGAGGAAGACGGTGACCTTGTCCCGGGCGACGACCTCCAGCGCGCCGCGCGGGTCGAACCGGGGCAGCAGGGTCAGCGTGGCTCCGGTCGCGACGGCCACGTTGAGCGCGCAGGTCTGGCCGAAGGCGTGGAAGAGGGGCAGGCCGCCGAAGAGGACGTCGTCCGGTCCGACCTGGAGGAGGGTCTCGGCCGTGGTGAGCGTGTTGCGGGCGAGGTTCCGGTGGGACAGCTCGGCGCCCTTGGGGGTTCCCGTGGTGCCCGAGGTGTAGAGGATGAGGGCGGGATCGTCGTCGGCGCGGTCCGGGGTCTCGCGCAGGGGTTCGAGGCCGCGCAGCAGGGCGTCGAAGGTCCCGGGGTCGGTGACCAGGCAGTCGGTGCCCGTCTCGGCGGCGGCCTTCGTCACCTCCTCGGCGAACAGCGGGAAGACCAGGGCGATCCGCGCCCCGCAGTCGCGCAGGGCGAAGGCGACCTCACGGGCCTTGAGGAGCGGGTTCATCGGGACGACGACGCCGCCAGCGCGCAGGATGCCGTAATAGAGGACCGGGAACAGCGGGACGTTGGGCATGGTCAGGGCGACCCGGTCGCCCGGCGTCAGACCGCGGTCGCGCAGCAGCGCGGCCACCCGGGCACTGGCGTCGTCGAGTTCGGCGTAGGTGAGCGTGCTGTCGTCGTGGCGGACGGCGACGCGCTCGCCGTGGGCGGCGACGGTGGCGGCCAGCAGGGTGACGAGGTTGGTCATGCCGGGTTTCTCCTTGGGTTCGTCGCGCGGGGCGCGGCGGTGGCGCGCGGTCGGATCACATCGCGAAGCGTGACCCACGGGGGTGCGTCCTGGCCACCGGGTCTCCCCGGAAAGGCCAGCCACAGGCGCAGCAGATGGCCTGAACGGTCCGGCGGCCGGTGCTCCCCGAAGGCCGGAGGGGTGTGCAGGACCCGGTGGGTGTTGACGAGCAGCAGGTCCCCGGCCATGAGATCGAGGTCGAGGCGGTGCTCGGGGGAGGCCGCCACGGAGTCGAGGAGGTCGAAGAGTTCCCGGTCCGCGGGCTCCAGGCGGGGCACGTCGGGGAAGCGCTGGGCGGATTCGATACGGCCGCGGTCGTAGCGCGTGCTCGGCCCGCCGCCGGGACCGTCGTGGCGGGAGACCAGCGGAGCGGCCGTCCAGGGCCGCTCACCGGGAGCGTGTTCGCCGCGGCGGTCGAAGTGGTACGTGCGGTGGAGGCGTTCGGCGAGATCGGGGCGCCGCTCCAGGACGGCGTCGTGGACGGCGGCCGAGCCGGCCAGTCGGACGCGCGCGCCGGTGCGGGCCGTGCGCAGCGCCAGCAGGGCGAGGAGATCGGTGGGGTCGGTACGGAAGGCCGGGGTTTCCCGGGTCCGGGGGCCGGGTCGGGAGGGGGCGTCCTGGTGGCGTACGGAGTGGGCCTCCAGGCGAGATACGGAGGCGGCGTCCTGGCCGGGCCCGGAGAAATCTTCCTGGCCGGGCCCGGAGGGGTCGTCCGGGCCGGGTCCGAAGGGATCGTCCGGGTCTGGTCCGGTGTCCCGGACGTGGCCGAGGACGAGTCCGTCGGCGTTCTGCGGGACCGGGTGCCCGAGGTGCCGGCCGATCCCCCAGAACACGGTGTTCGCGGCGGTCTCGCCGAGGCGCTCCACGGGGATCCCTCGGACGACGGCGAACCCGCGGCCGTGTTCGAGGGCCTCGCGGACCTGTGCCAGGCCGGCGGCGAGACCCGGCAGCGGGAAGTCCGCGGCCGTCAGTCTGAGCAGGGTCAGGTCCCGTCGGCGCGCCTCCCGCAGGGCGGAGTCGATCTCGGCGATCCGGGCCTCCGACAGTGTCCATCGCCATGGCGGGAGCGAGGTCCGCCCCGGTCCGGGAGACGTCGGCTCCTGCCCGGAGAGCGCCGGCTCGTCCGGATGTCCTGTCATGTTCGCCTCCAATCCGTCGCGCGTTCACCGGCCGGTGAGCGGCCTCCCCTGGTGGGCCCGGCCGGTGAACGGCGTCATGCTAGGTTCCTCGACCACCACCCCGCTTGTCGCAGCGGGACAGGAGACTTGGCTTTTCGGGACATCCCTGGAGCGCACCCATGAGACCACTGGTCCGTACCGCCGCCCTGAGCGGCTACGTCGAGCTGTGCCGCTCCCTGGGGATCGATCCGCAGGCACTGCTGAAGCGGGTGGGCCTGGACACCGCCGCCCTCACCGTCCAGGACCGGTGGATCTCCGGTACCGCGGCCGTCCAGGTGCTGGAACTGTCGGCGGCCGAGTCCGGCCACGAGGCCTTCGGGGTGCTGCTCGCGGAGTTCCGGCGCTTCTCCACACTCGGCCCGATCAGCCTGGTCGTCCGCGAGGAACCGGACGTACGCAGCGCGCTGGAACTGCTCATCCGCCATCAGTACATGTACAACGAGGTGCTGCACACCCGGCTGTCCGAGGGTGACGGCCTGGCCACGCTCAAGGTGGACCTGCGGCTCGGTGAGCCGATGGCGTCCCGGCAGGCGACGGAACTGGCGGTCGCCGCGTTCCACCGCATCCTGAGCGACTTCCTGCACGCGCGCTGGCAGCCGCTCTCCGTGTGGTTCCGGCACTCCGCGCCGGCCGACACCTCGGCGCACCGCAACGCGTTCGGGCCCATCGTCGAGTTCGGCCGCGAGGTCGACGGGATCGTGTTCTACGCCGACGACCTCGACGCGCCGAACGCCATGGCGGACCCGTTGATGCGCGAGTACGCCCGCCAGTACTTCGACGCGATCGCCGTCCCCAAGGACACGACCGCCGCGGACCGCGTGCGCGAGCTGATCGAGGTCCTGCTGCCGACCGGGCGCTGCTCGATCGAACAGGTCGCGCGCAGCCTCGGCGTCGACCGGCGCACCGTCCACCGTCATCTCGCCGAGTCGGGCGAGACGTTCTCCTCCCTGCTCAACGTCACCCGCCGCCATCTCGCCGAGCAGTTCGTGGCGAATCCCCGGCGGTCGTTGACGGAGATCTCCGACCTGCTGGGGTTCTCGTCCCTGAGCGGGTTCTCACGGTGGTTCCGCGAGCAGTTCGGATGCAGCCCCCGAGCGTGGCGCGGCAGCAGGACCCTCTAACGGTCCGGAGGCGGCGACGCGTCAACTCCCTTGCAGGGGGGCGGCCGTGACGGAAGGGACAGGTGTACGGGCCACGCGTCCCCTGACCACGCGTCGCACCGCCGATGTCCCCAAATGACAAATCATCTGTCCCCTGGCGGCAAGCACGTCCCTGGACTCGGCCCTACCTTTGCACCACCGCACAGAAGACGCGGTCGGCCGTCGGAGGGAGCCGAACCACTCCCCCGGGCTCCCTCCGGACCGGCCGATCGCAGTGGGCCGGCTCGCGCCCGCTGTCACCGGTGACCCGCATCGATCCCCGCCGGAACCCCCAGGCCCGCACAGCACGCGGCGATGCCCCCGGCGAGTGATCACCGATCCGACGAAGGAGACGGACCGTGCATTTCCACGACGACTCGCTCTTCCCCGAGAACCAGGAAAAACTGGTCATCCAGGCCGCCCCCTACGGGCCCGAATGGCTTCCCGGCGACGCCGACGACCTTCCCCTGACGATGGACGAGCACGTGCAGGCGGCAGTCGACTGCTACAACGCAGGCGCCACCGTGCTCCACATCCACGTACGCGAGCTCGACGGCAAGGGCTCCAAGCGGCTGTCCATGTTCAACGAGCTGATCGGGCGACTGCGCGAGGCCGTGCCGGACATGGTCCTCCAGATCGGCGGGTCGATCTCCTTCGCCCCCGAGGGCGAGGGCTCTGAGGCCAAGTGGCTCGACTTCGACAGCCGTCACATGCTCGCCGACCTGGACCCCAAGCCCGACCAGGTCACCATCGCGATCAACACCAGTCAGATGAACATCGTCGAGATCATGACCGACGACGATCTCGAAGGCACCTCGATCGCCAAGCCGGACTACTACAAGGCGTACCGGGACATGTACCTGGAGGCCGGTCCCGACTTCTACCTCGAGCACCTCAAGCGGCTCGGCGCGAGCGGGATCCAGCCGCACTTCCAGCTCGCGACCCTCGCGCAGCTCGAAACCGTGGAGCGCCTGATCCGGTCCGGTGTCTACACCGGCCCGCTGGTCCTCAACTACGTGGCCATCGGCGGCGGTTTCGCCGGCCGGCACCCCGCCGACCTGATCGAGTTCGTGCGCCGCGTCCCCGACGGCGCCGTCCTGACCATCGAGAGCTCGATGCGTGCGGTGGCGCCCATGAACGCGATCGGCATCGCGCTCGGTGTGCACGTCCGCGTGGGCAACGAGGACAACCTGTGGCGGCGCAAGGGCGAGCGCATGTCCAGCGTCGAGCAGGTCGAGCAGATGGTGCAGATCTCGCAGGCCCTCGGCCGTGACATCGCCACCGGCGCGGAGGCCAGGAAGATCTACAGGATCGGCGAGACCTTCGCGAGCACCGACGAGACGCTCGCCCAGCTCGGCATGGTGCCGAACCGCCGCCCCGGACAACGCGGGTTCATGCTCCGCGACGCGTGACGCGAAGGTTCCGCGCCACGTGATCCGCGGGTCCCGCGCCACGTGGCCCTCGGATTCCGCGAAACGCGATCCCAAGGTTCCGCGACGCGTGATCCCAGGGTTCCGCGACGCGTGACCCGCCGGTTCCGCGACACGTCACCCGAAGGTTCCAGGACGCGTGACCCGAGGGTTCCGCGACGCGTGACCCGCGGGTGCGCCGACACCTGACCCGAGCCGCCACGGGGCCGCCGGGGCCAGACCCCCCGGCCCCGGCGGCCCCCTCCCCTCGCGTCGCCTCCCCTCCCCATCCACCCGACACCGATCAACGGAGCACCCCCGTGGCCCACGCCATTCGATTCAAGGAGACCGGCGGTCCCGAGGTCCTGAGCTGGGAGGAGGTCGTCGTCGGCGACCCCGGTCCCGGCGAGGTCCGGGTACGCCACCACGCCGTCGGACTCAACTTCGCCGACACCTACTTCCGCACCGGGCTCTACCCCGCACCGCTGCCCGCCGGGCTCGGCGTCGAGGCGGCGGGCGTGATCGAGGCCGTGGGCGAGGGCGTCACCGGATTCGCCGAAGGGGACCGGGTCACGTACACCGGAAGCCCGCTCGGCGCGTACAGCACGGAGCGGGTCATGCCCGCCGCTTCACTGATCCGGCTGCCGGACGGCATCCCCTTCGAGACCGCGGCGGCGATGACCATGCGGGGTCTGACCTCCGCGTACCTGCTCCGCAGGATCCACCCGCTCAAGGAGGGGGAGACGATCCTGCTCACCGCGGCGGCGGGCGGCGTCGGACTCATCGTCTGCCAGTGGGCCAAGCTCCTCGGACTGAACGTCATCGGCACCGTCTCCACCGACGAGAAGGCCGAGCTGGCCCGGGCCCACGGCTGTGACCACGTCATCCGCTACCGGCAGGAGAACGTGGCCGAGCGGGTGCGCGAACTCACCGACGGCGCCGGTGTCCCCGTCGCCTTCGACAGCGTCGGCAGGACCACGTACGCCTCCTCGCTCGCCTCGCTGCGCCGCCGGGGCCTGCTCGTCTGCTTCGGCACCGCCTCCGGTCCCGTCCCGCCGATCGACGCCATGCAACTCGCCGTCCAGGGCTCCCTGTTCGTCACCCGGCCCGCCCTCGCCGACTACATCGCGGACCCCGCGGAACGGGCCGAGCTCGCCGGCGAACTCTTCGACCACGTCGGTTCCGGACGCATCGACATCAAGGTCAACCAGCGCTACTCCCTCGAGGACGCCGCCCAGGCGCACCGCGAACTCGAGGCGGGCGGGACCACCGGATCGTCCGTCTTCGTGCTCTGAACCCACCACTCCCCCGCGGTCAACTCCACTGTCACCAGGAGGAAGCACCATGGAACACACCCTCGCTCCGCCCGAGGGCGCGCCGGTCCGCGCCCACCACCGCGGCTCGATCCGGGTCGAACCGCTGACCTGCTCGATCGGCGCGGAACTGTCCGGCGTGAACCTCGGCGACGCCGCCCGCGACGACGACCTCTTCGCGGAGATCAAGTCCCTGCTGCTCCAGTACAAGGTGCTGTTCCTGCGCGACCAGGACTTCACCCGTGCCGAACACGTCGCCTTCGCCGAGCGGTTCGGCGCGCTGGAGGACCACCCGGTGGCCGGCAGCGACCCCGAACACCCCGGCCTGGTACGGATCTACAAGGACCTGGACAGCCCGGCCGAGCACTACGAGAACGCCCTGCACACGGACGGCACGTGGCGCGAGAACCCGGCGATGGGCGCCGTGCTGCGCTGCATCGAGGGGCCGCCCGTGGGCGGGGACACGATCTGGGTCAACATGGCCGAGGCGTACCGGCGGCTGCCCGAGGAGATCCGTACCAAGATCCGGGGGCTGCGGGCCCGGCACAGCATCGAGGCCACCTTCGGCGCCGTGATGCCCGAGGAGAAGCGGCACGCCCTCAAGGCGCAGTTCCCGGACGCGGAGCACCCGGTGGTGCGCGTCCACCCGGAGACCGGTGAGGAGATCCTCTTCGTCAACGCGTTCACCACGCACTTCGTCAACTACCACACCCCCGGGAACGTCCGGTTCGGGCAGGACTTCGCCCCCGGCGCGGGACTGCTGCTCAACTATCTGATCGCCCAGGCCGCGATCCCCGAGTACCAGGTGCGCTGGCGCTGGACCCCGAACAGCGTCGCCATCTGGGACAACCGCTCCACCCAGCACTACGCCGTACAGGACTACTGGCCCGCCGTCCGCCGCATGGAGCGCGCGGGCATCGTCGGCGACAGACCGTTCTAGCCCTCTTCCTCCAACAGCGCGTGAGGTGATGACAATGGAGTTGCACACCACTGCTGGTTCCATCCCCGGGACGGACTCGACCGCCTCGTCCGGATGGCCCGTGTCACGACGTTATGCCTGGGTGGTCTTCGCCCTCAGTTTCGGCCTGCTGCTGTCGGACTACATGTCACGGCAGGTCCTCAACGCCGTCTTCCCCGACCTCAAGAGCGAGTGGCTGCTCACGGACGCGAAGCTCGGCACGCTCAGCGGTGTCGTCGCCCTCATGGTCGGTCTGTTCACCTTCCCCATGTCGCTGATCGCCGACCGCTGGGGCCGGGTCAAGAGCCTGCTGCTCGCCGCGGGGATGTGGAGCCTCGCGACCCTGGGCTGCGCGGTCTCCGCGAACTACGGCCAGTTGTTCGTCGGCCGCCTCTTCGTCGGCATCGGCGAGGCGGCGTACGGAAGCGTCGGTATAGCCGTCGTCCTGAGCATCTTCCCGATCGCCCTGCGTGCCACGCTGTCCGGTGCCTTCATCGCGGGCGGCGCATTCGGTTCGGTCCTGGGCGTGTCGATCGGCGGCGCGGTCGCCCAACACCTGGGCTGGCGCTGGGCGTTCGGGGTCATGGGCATCTTCGGCCTGGTGCTGGCAGTGGTCTACGGCTTCGTCGTCACGGAGAAGAAGCTGACGCCGGAGGCCGGTTCCGGGGACGCGGAGCCCGATCTCGGAGTCCGGGGCCGGCTGCGGGTGCTGCTGCCGCGGCTGTTCTCCTCGGTCTCGGTGATCAGCGCGTACGTCGGCAGCGGTCTCCAACTGTTCATCGCCGCCTCGCTGATGGCCTGGCTGCCCAGCTTCTTCAACCGCTACTACGACATGCCCACCGCCAAGGCGGGCGCGACGGCCGGTGTCTTCATCCTCGTCATCGGCGTCGGCATGATCGGCGGCGGTATCGTCTCCGACCGCATCAGCCGGGCTTTCCCGCTGCGCAAGTGGACGGTCGCCATCGCGTGCAGTCTCGGCTCGCTCGCGCTGCTGATGGCCGCCTTCCGGCTGCCGACCGGCCCGCTCCAGCTGGCGGTCCTGGCCGCCGGAGCCCTGCTCTCGGCCGGCACCGCGGGGCCCGCGACCGCCATGGTGGCCAACCTGACCCCGGCGTCCATCTCCGCGACGGCCTTCGCCACCCTCACCCTGGCCAACAGCCTGCTGGGGCTGGCTCCGGGACCCGCCGTGACCGGCGCGCTCGCGGACGGCATGGGACTGCTCGGCGCCCTGCGGATCATCCCGCTCACGGCACTCGCCGCCACCGTCGCGTTCCTGGTCGGCCGCCACTTCTACGAGCGTGACCTGAGCCGCCTGACGAGCGGCCCCGCCCCCGCGGCGGAGCCCGAGGACGCGGTGGTGACCGCGTGAGCCCCGCAGAGGAGCCGGTGATCGTGATCGTCCCGGGCCTGCGCGACCACGTGGCCGACCACTGGCAGACCCTGCTCGCGGAGCGGCTGGCCGAGGCCGACCGGACCGTGCGCACCGTCCCGCCGCTCACCGAGGACGCGCTGAGCCGCGCGGCCCGCGTGGCCGCGCTCGACAAGGTGGTCTCCGAGGCCGGGGCCCCGGTCGTCCTCGTCGCGCACAGCGCCGGGGTGATCACCACGGTCCACTGGGCCCATCAGAGCACGGCACGGGTGCGCGGAGCGCTGCTCGCGACGCCGCCGGACTTCGACACCCCGCTGCCCGAGGGCTATCCGACCCCCGAGGCGCTCCGCGAGAAGGGCTGGACACCGGTGCCCCGGAGTCCGCTGCCCTTCCCCGCGGTCGTCGCCGCCAGCGCCGACGACCCCCTCGGCAGCGCCGAGCGGGTGGCCGCGCTGGCCGGCGACTGGGGGGCCGCCCTGGTGGAACTGGGCGAGGTCGGCCATCTCAACCCCGCGTCCGGCTACGGTCCGTGGCCGCGCGCGGAAGAACTGCTCCGCGAAGTCGAAACCGGCTGAACGCCGCGTCCAGCCCAGGAAGGCATCCGATGAACACCGACACCGACCTGCTCTGGTCCCCCGGTCGCCGCGAGCTGGAGGACTCCAACGTCGCCCGCTTCATGGACCGGGTGGCCGAGGCCAGGGGTCTGCGCTTCCGCGACTACGCCGAGCTGTGGCGGTGGAGCTCCACCGACCTCGCCGGATTCTGGTCGGCGGTGTGGGAGTTCTACGGGCTGGACGCGGTCAGCGGCTACGACCGGGTGCTGGGCCAGGCCTCGATGCCGGGCGCCGACTGGTTTCCCGGCGCCCGGCTGAACTTCGCCGAACGCTGCCTCGCCCGGGCGACGGACGCCCGCCCCGCGCTCGTCTGCCTGACCGAGGACGGCACCCCGGAGGAGACCTCCTGGGACGAGCTGCGCCGGCAGGTCGCCGATGTGTCGGCGGCGCTGCGCGCCATGGGCGTGACGCCCGGCGACCGCGTGGCCGGATATCTGCCCAACCTCCGCCAGACCGTGGTGGCGCTGCTGGCCACGGCCGCCGTCGGCGCCGTGTGGACGGCCTGCTCCCCGGACTTCGGCACGCCCAGCGTGCTCGCCCGGCTGCGTCAGGCGGAGCCGACGGTCCTGGTGGCGGCGGACGGCTACCGCTACGGCGGCAGGACCTACGACAAGCGGCCGGACGTGGCCGAACTCGCGGACGGGCTGCCCACCGTCCGCCATCTCCTCGCCGTCGACAGCCTCTTCGGCACCCCGGCCGAGCCGTGGTCCCGGCGGACGGACGTCGAGCAGCACGTCTGGTCCGCGCTCCCGGCGGCGGACGGCCCGCCGGAGTTCGCCGACGTGCCCTTCGACCACCCGCTGTGGATCCTGTGGTCGTCGGGAACGACGGGCATCCCGAAGGGGATCGTCCAGAGCCACGGCGGCATCGTGGTCGAACTGCTCAAGGCCCTGGGCCTGGGCGTCGACCTGCGCGCCGACGACCGCTATCTCTTCATCACCTCCACCAGCTGGATGGTGTGGAACTTCCTGGTCGGCGGGCTGCTGCACGGCAGCACCGTCGTCCTGTACGACGGCAGCCCGACGTATCCCGACGTGGACGGCGCCTGGGCGGTCGCCGAACGGACCGGCGCGACCGTGCTCGGCCTGGGCGCCGCCTACCTCACCGCCGCGGAGAAGGCGGACTCCCGCCCCGCCCGGACGTTCGGGCTCGGCCGGCTCAGGACCGTCCTGCAGACCGGGTCGACCCTTCCGTCGGGCACCTGGCACTGGGTCCACGAGGCGCTGGCACCGGGCACACGGCTCCAGTCCATCTGCGGCGGTACGGACGTCTGCTCGGTCCTCGCGGGCAGCACCCCGCTGCTGCCCGTCCGCGCCGGCCGGATCCAGGCACCCGCCCTCGGTGTCGCCCTGGCCTCCTGGGACCCCGACGGGAACCCGCTGACCGGTGAGCAGGGCGAGCTGGTGGTGACCGCGCCCCTGCCGTCCATGCCGCTGCGCTTCGTCGGGGACGCCGACGGCACCCGCTACCGGGCCAGTTACTTCGACACGTACCCCGGGATCTGGCGCCACGGCGACTGGGTCACCGTCGACGCCGACCTGTCGGTGGTCGTCGCGGGGCGTTCCGACTCCACGCTGAACCGCTCCGGCGTACGCATGGGTTCCGCCGACATCTACGCCGTCGTCGACCAGGTCCCCGGCGTCGCCGACAGTCTCGTCGTCGGTGTCGAACAGCCCGACGGCGGCTACTTCATGCCGCTGTTCGTCGTGCCCGCCGAGGGCACGGCGTTCGACGAGGGACTGCGCCGGGACATCGTCTCGGCCATCAGGGGCCGGCTGTCCCCGCGCCACGTGCCCGACGCGATCGTGGCCGTGCCCGCCGTCCCGCGCACCCTCACCGGCAAGAAGCTGGAGGTCCCGGTCAAGCGTGTCCTCCAGGGCGCCCGCCCCGGCGAGGTCAGCAGCCAGGGTGCCGTCACCCATCCGGAGATGCTGACGTGGTTCGAGGAGTTCGCCGCGCGACGACATTCTTGATCACGGGGCGGGCAAGGACGATCAGTTCCACGCCTCCCGAAGCACTGTTCCATGCTCCTTCCGCCAGTCCCGAAACAACCCGGCCGCCGACGCCGGACGGTCCGTAGGGTCCGGGTCACCGGCCGGTCGGGAACTCCTCCGTCCGCGCGGTCACCCGAAGGAGCATCGGTATGGCAAATGTGGAGATCTCCCTCAAGGAGACGATGACGTCGATCGAGGGCGCGCTGGGCGTGGCCCTCGTCGACTACACGAGCGGCATGGCGCTGGGCACGCTGGGGGGCGGCAAGGATCTCGACCTGAACGTCGCGGCGGCCGGCAACACCGACGTGGTGCGGGCCAAGGTGCGCACCATGGAGCACCTCGGACTCAAGAGCAAGATCGAGGACGTCCTCATCACGCTGGAGAAGCAGTACCACCTGATCCGCCCGCTCACGGGCCGTGACGGCAACGGGCTGTTCCTCTACCTGGTGCTCAACAAGGCGACGTCGAACCTCGCCATGGCCCGCCACCAGCTCGCACGCATCGAAGCCGAACTAGAGGTGTAGACAGCCACGTTCTCCGCGCCTTCGCATGCCCACGACTTGAAGACTTCTTCAATTAGGTAAATCCAGATCGAGTCAATCACGTGGGCATGCGGAGGCGGAGCCGCCAGGATCGGTCCTTCAGGCACCGCTCGGGCGCGCGGACAACCACCGCACCAGCGGGAGAGACAGCCCGTCCCCAGGCGGCAGGGAGCGAACGAATTTGACCAGGCAGGTTCCCCTCTACCAGGCCAAGGCCGAGTTCTTCCGCATGCTCGGGCACCCTGTACGCATCCGCGTCCTGGAACTGCTCCAGACCGGCCCCGTCTCGGTGCGCGACCTGCTGAGCGAGATCGAGGTGGAACCGTCCAACCTCTCCCAGCAGCTGGCGGTGCTGCGCCGTTCGGGAATCGTCGTGTCCATCCGCGAGGGATCGACGGTCAGTTACGCGCTGGCGGGCGGGGACGTGGCCGAACTGCTGCGCGCCGCCCGCCGCATCCTCACCGAACTGCTCGCGGGGCAGACCGAGTTGCTGGCGGAACTGCGGCAGGCCGACGTCGACACGGGCCTGCCTCCCGGGCCGCGCGAACCGGACCTCGTCGTCACCCGGTCCGCGCGGCCCTCGCCCGCCGGGCGGGGGCACTGAGGCGCCGGGAGGCCGCCGGAGCGGCCGTCAGGCCCAGCCCCTGCGGGCGGCGTGCCAGCCGAGCTGGATACGGCTCTCGGCGCCGGCCCGGGCCATGAGTTCACCGATGCGCCGCTGAACGGTGCGCCGGGAGACCCCGAGGCGCGCCCCGACCGCCTGGTCGGTGAGGCCGGCGAGCACGAGGGCGAGCATCCTCGCGTCGAACTCGTCTATGGCGTCCGGCCGTTGTTCCACCAGCCCGCCGCCCGCCGCCTGCGGCGCCAGCGGATAGGCCTGCTCCCAGGCCTGCTCGAAATAGGCGACGAGGGCGTCCAGCAGACCGCCGGGATGCACCAGGACGGAGGCGGCGGCGGTGTTGCGCCCGCTGAACAGCGGGAGCATCGCCAGGTCGTGGTCCGCGATCATGATCTTGACCGGTATCGCGTCGGCGATCCTCACCTGCTGTCCCTCCGCCAGCACCGCGAGAGCCTGGGCGACGGCTCCGGGCTCGGTCAGGGCGTCCCGGTGCAGGATCGTCCGGTAGAGCACACCGCGGCGCATTCCGGCCCCCTCGGCGGCGTTGTCGTCGCGCGTCACGACCCGCTGGTCGGGCACCATCATCGACCGCACCTCGTGCCGGGCGGACTCCTGGAGCTGCCGGAACCGGTGCCGTACCGCGTCGACGTCGCTGATGACCTCCACCGCTCCGCCCTCGGCGCCCGTGCGGTGCTGTTCGGCGAGGGTGAGCACGGCGTGCTCCGCGGCGCTCAACTCGTCGCGGCGGCGCCGCAGTTCCCCGCCGAGGGCGACCGCGGGAGGCGCCGCCACGAACAGCGTGGCGCCGCTCTCCACCGGCTGCGGCACGACCAGGCCGCGCTCGGCCAGGGCGGAGAGGATGCCGAGCGTCTCGGACTCGGGGCGCCCGCTGTCGGCCGCCAGTTCCTGGACGGCTGCCCGTCCACGCTTCACCAGGAGACGGTAGATCTCCTCCTCGGCCGGACCGAGACCGAGCGCGGCGAGCATGGGCCACTCCTTGAAGTCGGCTGGCGGGACCGGGGCGAGGCCCGCACGGCGGAGCCCGGGCCCGCCGGTTCCCACGGACAAGCCAAGGTCTACTTCACCCCCCGGGCCCCTGTCATCTCCGCGTGGGGCACTTGCCCGCATCGCCCCAAGTGCGGGCCCGGCACGGGCCGGCGGGAGGGCGTTGTCAGTGGTGGCAGGCAGGATGGCGGGTATGACAACACCTGTTGCAGTGATCGTGGACGCCGTCGCCTACGCGCAGGCGGTCGAGGACGCGCTGAAGGCGTCGGCCGCCTATTACGAGGGCGGCACCTCCGTGCTGGACGACGACGCCTACGACCGTCTGGTGCGGGGCATCGCCGCGTGGGAGGCGGACCATCCCGATCAGGTGCGGCCCGACTCGCCGACCGGGAAGGTCGCGGGCGGCGCCGTCGAGGGCGACGTCCCGCACACGGTGCCGATGCTCAGCCTGGACAACGTCTTCTCCGGCGAGGAGTTCACCGCCTGGACGGCGTCGCTCGCCCGGCGGACCGGTCACGAGGTGGAGCGGTACAGCGTCGAGCCGAAGCTCGACGGCCTGGCCATCGCGGCGCGCTACCACCAGGGCCGGCTCACCCGGCTGATCACCCGCGGGGACGGGACGGCCGGTGAGGACGTGTCGCACGCGACGGGGACGATCGAGGGTCTGCCCGCTGAGCTCGCCGAGCCCCTCACGCTGGAGGTGCGCGGTGAAGTCCTCATGACCACGGCACAGTTCGAGCACGCCAACGAGGTGCGCACCGCGCACGGCGGTCAGCCGTTCGCGAACCCGCGCAACGCCGCGGCGGGCACGCTGCGCGCCAAGGAGCGTGCCTACACCGTCCCGATGACCTTCTTCGGCTACGGACTGCTTGCGGTGCCCGGCACCGACGCGGACACGGCCGCCCGGCTCGAAGGTCTCGCGCACAGCGAGCTGATGGCGCGGGCCGCGGAGCTGGGGGTGAACACCACCGCGAGCACGGCCGTCCCCGGAATCACCGCGACGACCGCCGAGCAGGTCCTGGACCGGGTGCGGGAGATCGGGGGGCTGCGCGCCGAGCTGCCGTTCGGGATCGACGGCATCGTCGTCAAGGCCGACCTCGCGGCCGACCAGCGGGCGGCGGGGTCCGGTTCCCGCGCGCCGCGCTGGGCGATCGCGTACAAGCTCCCGGCCGTCGAGAAGATCACCCGGCTGCTCGCGGTGGAGTGGAACGTGGGCCGCACCGGCATCATCGCCCCGCGCGGCGTCCTGGAGCCGGTGGAGATCGACGGCTCGACCATCACGTACGCCACGCTCCACAACCCGGGGGACATCACGCGGCGCGATCTGCGGCTGGGCGACCATGTGATGGTCCACCGCGCGGGGGACGTCATCCCCCGTATCGAGGCGCCCGTCGCCCATCTGCGCACCGGCGAGGAACAGCCCATCGCCTTCCCCGAGTCCTGCCCGAACTGCGGGTCGGCCATCGACACCAGCGAGCAGCGGTGGCGCTGCGAGCAGGGCCGCAACTGTCATCTGGTCGCCGCCCTCTCGTACGCGGCCGGCCGCGACCAGCTCGACATCGAGGGCCTCGGTCACACCCGGGTCGTCCAGCTCGTCGAGGCGGGCCTGGTCACCGATCTCGCGGGTCTGTTCGCCCTGACCCGCGAGCAGCTCCTCGGTCTGGAGCGGATGGGCGAGACCAGCACCGACAACCTCCTCGCGGCGATCGAGAGGGCCAAGGGCCAACCGCTGTCCCGGGTGCTGTGCGCGCTCGGGGTCCGCGGCACCGGCCGTTCCATGTCCCGGCGCATCGCCCGCTACTTCGCCACGATGGACGCGGTCCGCGCGGCGGATGCGGAAACGATCCAGCGGGTCGAGGGCATCGGCACGGAGAAGGCTCCCTCGATCGTCGCGGAGCTCGCCGAGCTCGCCCCGCTCATCGACGGGCTCGTCGCCGCCGGGGTCAACATGACCGAGCCCGGCGCCACCCCGCCCGCCGAACCCGGCGAGGACGGGACGGAGGCGGAGGGCGGGCCTCTGGCCGGGATGACGGTGGTGGTCACCGGGGCGATGACCGGGGCCCTGGAGCGGCTCAGCCGCAACCAGATGAACGAGCTCGTCGAGAGCGCCGGGGGCCGCTCCTCCTCCAGCGTGTCGAAGAAGACGAGCCTGGTCGTCGCCGGTGAGGGCGCCGGATCCAAGCGCGCCAAGGCCGAGACCCTCGGCATCCGTCTGGCGACACCGGAGGAGTTCGCCGAACTGGTCGCGGACTACCTCACCTGACCGGGGGCGGCCGGTGGTCCGGCGCCCGGCACGGACCCCCGCCCGGTCACCGTGCCGGGGGGTGGCACTTACCCTCTACCCGATCACCGCGCCCGGGCGGGTGGTGAACCACCGCTCGCGGTCAGGTCCCGGGCCCGGCACGGGCCTCTGTTCGGTTACCGCGCTCGGGCGGGCACGGATCGCCCCGGCTGGTCATCGGGCCCGGCGGGTCGCGGACCCTTCACCCGATCACCGCGCCCGCGCGGGTGATGGACCACCTCTCGCGGTCAGGGCCCGGGCCCGGCACGGACAGCCGGACGGTCGCCACTCCCGGGTGGGGCACGAACCGCCCCGGCTGGTCACCGGGCCCGACGGACCACGCACCCTCCACCCGCTCGCCACGCCCGGGCGCGAAGCGGACCACCTCTCGCGGTCAGGTCCCGGGCCCGGCACGGGCCGCCGACCGGTCACCGCGCCCGGGCGGACCACGGACCCTTCAGCCGATCGCCTCGCCCGGGCGGGGCACGGACCGCCCCGGCTGGTCACCGCACTCGGCGGGTCGCGGGTTACCCCGACTGGGCAACGGGGCCGGGAGAGTCAGCGAGGCGGCGGGCCAGGACCTGGCCCGGCCAGGTTCCGGACCGGAAGGGTTCGGTGGGGGTGAATCCCTGGCGCTCGTAGTACGCGACCAGTTCGCCCCCGCCGCCCGCCCAGCAGTCGACCCGCAGCAGACCGACGCCGGCCCGCCGGGTCTCCTCGGCGGCGCGCGCCAGGAGCGCGGCCCCGACGCCCCGGCCGGCGTGCCGGCGGTCGGACACCAGCAGCCGGACGTAGCGCTCGGGTTCTCCGGCGGGTCCGATCGGCATCTGCGGGTTGGGGCCGGTGTCGAGGACCATGGCTCCGACGGGTGTGCCGCCGGCCTCCGCGACGAAGGCGGTGTTCTCGGTCAGGTACCGATCGACCCGCTCCACCAGGCTCGGCGTCGTCGAGAAGGGGGTCGTGCCCCACTGCTCGGTGTTGCCTCGGGCGTTCATCCAGACCACCGCTCCGTCGAGCATGCCCAGAACGGCTGGTGCGTCGGCCGGCTCCCCCGGCCTGATCCGTATCGGCTGTGAGATGTCCCACTCGATCGTGTCCACGGCGGAAGCCTAGGCGGCGATCCGGGCGGATGTCAGGCAGGCCCTAGGCGCACGAAGGGCACAGTCCCCGGTAGGTGACCTCCACGGCGGCCACCGTGAACCCGAAGCGTTCCGTCGCCGGAAGGTCGGCCAACGGGTTCCCGGTCGGGTGGACGTCACGGACGGTGCCGCAGCTGGAGCACACCAGATGCTGGTGCGGATGGTGGGCGTTGGGGTCGTACCGCTTGGCCCGGCCGTCGGTGGAGACCTCGATGACCTCGCCGAGCGAGACGAGCTCGCCCAGGGCGTTGTAGACGGTCGCCCGGGAGATCTCGGGCAGCCGCTCGGCCGCGCGGGCGTGCACCTCGTCGGCCGTGAGGTGCACGTGGTCACCGTCGAGGACCTCCGCAACGACACGCCGCTGGGAAGTCATGCGCCAGCCGCGCCCGCGCAGTCGCTCCAGCAGGTCACTCATATCGGTTCACCTTTTCGGGATCGGTGGGAACCCGCAGTTTATCTGTGTGCATCCTGGGTCCGATCGAATATGGGTCTGGTGTCCTTCTTGACTTGGACTCTGTCCATCGTAGGATCGGTTTTGGCACTGGCCAAGGGACAAGAAGACTTCGGTACGGGCAGGAGAGACACAGATGTCGGGACCACCGCCGTGGCACCCCACGGCGCCGGTCTGCGCGTGACGGCCCCCGTGACACGCGGACCGGGACTGTCCCGGAGCGCGGGACCCTCGCGGCGGCGACCCGTTCGCCGCCGGGAGGGACGACCCGGCGCCGTACCTCCCGGGGCATGTCCGCACAGTCCCGGCACGTCGCACCCAGCCCTCCGTCCGCCCTCCGTGGCGGGATGCGTACCCCGTTTCGGACCGGTCCAGCCGGTCCGGCGCGAGCCGTGTACGGCGTCCCCGCCCCCGGCCGCGCGGCCGGGCACCCCCTTCGCCCGTTCCCGACCGAAGACCAAGGCCTCCCCGTCGAACCCGTCGACGGTTCCGGGGCCCGCCGCCGGGGCCCCGCCCCGGCTGTACCCCCCACCCGCAGTCGCTGAGCACCGAGATCGGCCCGTCCGGAAGGATTCCCATGTCTGAGAACCACGACGCGATCGTCACCGACGCGAAATCGGAGGCCGCAGGCGGCTGCCCCGTCGCGCACGACCGCGCCCCGCACCCGACCCAGGGCGGCGGCAACCGCCAGTGGTGGCCGGAGAGGCTCAACCTGAAGATCCTCGCCAAGAACCCCGCCGTGGCCAACCCGCTCGGCGAGGACTTCGACTACGCGGCGGCCTTCGAGGCCCTCGACCTCGCCGCCGTGAAGCAGGACATCGCCGAGGTGCTGACCACCTCGCAGGACTGGTGGCCCGCCGACTTCGGCAACTACGGCCCCTTCATGATCCGTATGGCCTGGCACAGCGCCGGCACCTACCGCATCAGCGACGGCCGCGGCGGCGCCGGCGCCGGCCAGCAGCGCTTCGCCCCGCTCAACAGCTGGCCGGACAACGGCAACCTCGACAAGGCCCGCCGTCTGCTGTGGCCCGTCAAGAAGAAGTACGGCCAGAGCCTCTCCTGGGCCGACCTCATGATCCTCACCGGCAACGTGGCCCTGGAGCAGATGGGCTTCGACACCTTCGGCTTCGCCGGCGGCCGCGCGGACGTTTGGGAGTCCGAGGAGGACGTCTACTGGGGCCCGGAGACCACCTGGCTCGACGACGAGCGCTACACCGGCGACCGTGAGCTGGAGAACCCGCTCGGCGCCGTCCAGATGGGCCTCATCTACGTCAACCCCGAGGGCCCCAACGGCAACCCGGACCCGATCGCCGCGGCCCGCGACATCCGCGAGACCTTCCGCCGGATGGCGATGAACGACGAGGAGACGGTCGCCCTGATCGCGGGCGGTCACACCTTCGGCAAGACCCACGGCGCCGGCCCGGCGGAGAGCGTCGGCGCCGACCCCGAGGCCGCCCCGATCGAGGCGCAGGGCCTGGGCTGGAAGAGCACGTACGGCACCGGCAAGGGCGCCGACGCCATCACCTCCGGCCTGGAGGTCACCTGGACCACCACGCCCACCCAGTGGAGCAACGGCTTCTTCGACAACCTCTTCGGCTACGAGTGGGAGCTCACCCAGAGCCCCGCGGGCGCCAACCAGTGGAAGCCGAAGGACGGCGCGGGCGAGGGCACCGTCCCGGCCGCCCACGACCCGTCGAAGAAGATCGCCCCCTCGATGCTCACGACGGACCTGTCGCTGCGCTTCGACCCGGTCTACGGTCCGATCTCCCGCCGCTTCCACGAGAACCCGGCCGAGTTCGCGGACGCCTTCGCGCGCGCCTGGTACAAGCTGACCCACCGTGACATGGGCCCGAAGTCCCTCTACCTCGGCCCCGAGGTCCCGGCGGAGACGCTGCTGTGGCAGGACCCGCTGCCGGAGGCGGAGGGCGAGGTCATCGGTGCCGAGGACATCACGGCCCTCAAGGCGAAGATCCTCGCCACCGACCTGACGGTCGCGCAGCTGGTCTTCACCGCGTGGGCGTCGGCCTCGACGTTCCGCGGCAGCGACAAGCGCGGCGGCGCCAACGGCGGTCGCATCCGTCTGGAGCCGCAGCGCGGCTGGGAGGCCAACGACCCCGACACGCTGGCGTCGGTGCTGCGCACGCTGGAGGGCGTCCAGCGCGACTTCAACGCCGGTGACAAGCACGTCTCGCTGGCCGACCTGATCGTCCTCGGCGGTGTCGCCGCGGTCGAGAAGGCCGCCAAGGACGCCGGGCACGACATCCAGGTGCCCTTCACCCCGGGCCGCGTCGACGCGACGGACGAGCACACCGACGCGGAGTCCTTCGCCGCGCTGGAGCCGACCTCGGACGGCTTCCGCAACTACCTCGGCAAGGGCAACCGGCTTCCGGCCGAGTACCTGCTGCTCGACCGGGCCAACCTGCTGACCCTGAGCGCGCCCGAGCTCACCGTCCTCGTCGGCGGTCTGCGCGTCCTCGGCGCGAACCACGGCCAGTCCTCGCACGGTGTCCTCACCGCGACCCCCGGACAGCTCACCAACGACTTCTTCGTCAACCTGCTCGACCTGGGCACGACGTGGAAGGCGACCTCCGAGGACGCGACGACGTTCGAGGGCCGTGACGACGCCACCGGCGAGATCAAGTGGACCGGCACGCGTGCCGACCTCGTCTTCGGCTCGAACTCCGAGCTGCGCGCGCTCGCCGAGGTCTACGCGAGCGACGACGCCGGGGCGAAGTTCGTGAAGGACTTCGTCGCCGCCTGGGACAAGGTCATGAACCTGGACCGGTTCGACCTCGTCTGACGCCTGACACGAGGGCCGGCCTCCGCCCGGGGGCCGGCCCTCCCGCGTGCCGCGGCGCGGTGACCCCGGGCCTCCCGGCCGCGCTCGTCCCCTCGCCGAGGCCGCCGCCGTTCTAGGCTGGCCGCCATGAGCACTCACTTTGACGTGGTGGTCCTGGGCGCCGGCCCGGGAGGATATGTCGCGGCGATCCGGGCCGCCCAGCTCGGACTCAGCACGGCGATCGTCGAGGAGAAGTACTGGGGCGGTGTGTGCCTGAACGTGGGGTGCATCCCGTCGAAGGCGCTGCTGCGCAACGCCGAGCTCGCCCACATCTTCACCCAGGAGGCCAAGACCTTCGGCATCCAGGTGAACGGCGAGGTGAGCTTCGACTACGGGGCGGCCTTCACCCGCAGCCGCAAGGTGGCCGACGGACGCGTCAAGGGCGTCCACTACCTGATGAAGAAGAACAAGATCACCCAGTACACCGGCCGGGGCACCTTCCGCGACGACCGCACGCTCGACGTCGCCCTGTCCGACGGCGGCACCGAGACCGTGACCTTCGGCCACTGCATCATCGCCGCCGGCGCCACCACCAGGCTGCTCCCCGGAACCTCGCTGAGCGAGCGCGTGGTGACGTACGAGGAGCAGATCCTGTCGGACACGCTCCCGGACAGCATCGTCATCGCGGGCGCCGGTGCCATCGGTGTGGAGTTCGCCTATGTGCTCCACAACTACGGGGTCGAGGTGACCCTCGTCGAGTTCCTCGACCGGATCGTCCCGCTGGAGGACGAGGAGGTCTCCGCGGAACTGGCCCGCCGTTACAAGCGGCTCGGCATCAACGTACTGACGTCCACCCGGGTCGAGGCGATCGACGACTCCGGCGACCGGGTCAAGGTCATGGTGACGACGGGCGGCCAGCGTCAGACGCTGGAGGCCGGCAAGGTGCTCCAGGCGATCGGGTTCCAGCCGCGCGTGCAGGGCTACGGCCTGGAGAACACCGGTGTGAAGCTCACCGACCGCGGTGCGATCGACATCGACGGCCGGTGCCGTACGAGCGTGCCGCACATCTACGCCATCGGTGACGTGACGGCGAAGCTGATGCTGGCCCACGCGGCCGAGTCGATGGGGGTCGTGGCCGCCGAGACGATCGCCGACGCGGAGACGATGGAGCTCGACTACGTCATGATCCCGCGGGCCACCTACTGCCAGCCGCAGATCGCCAGCTTCGGCTGGACCGAGGCGCAGGCCCGTGAGCGGGGCTTCGACGTCAAGGTGGCGAAGTTCCCGTTCACGGCGAACGGCAAGGCCCACGGACTCGGCGAGACGGCCGGATTCGTCAAGATCCTCAGCGACGCGCGCTACGGCGAACTCCTCGGCGCCCATCTGATCGGCCCCGAAGTCACGGAACTCCTCCCGGAGTTGACGCTCGCCCAGCAGTGGGACCTGACCGTCCACGAGGTCGCCCGCAACGTGCACGGCCACCCGACCCTCGGCGAAGCGGTCAAGGAGGCCGTCCACGGACTGGCCGGCCACATGATCAACATGTGAGCCCGAACACCGCCCGACCCTTTCGGGCGTGCGCGGGGGGCCGGGGTGGGCCCCCCGCCCCCGCACCCCCCGGAGGGGCGGGAGAAGTGGGGGTGAAAGTGG
>NZ_JBHXDQ010000033.1:0-93718 GCF_042725875.1 Streptomyces sp. NPDC127038
AACCTGGCGCCCTATGCGTACAATCCCCCCGCGTAAAACCCGGCGGCGGCCTCCACCCCCCCCCGGGGCCTTCGGCATGACGTCCGGACGACCGCTCGTGGGCCGGGGACGGATGCCGGGAACGCCGAAGGCCCCCGACCGTGACGGTCGGGGGCCTTCGAACTGGTGGGGCTAACAGGATTTGAACCTGTGGCCTCATCCTTATCAGGGATGCGCTCTAACCAACTGAGCTATAGCCCCGCCGCGCTTTGCGGTGTGTGTCCCGCGCGCTGACCTCTGAAGATTAGCGCACGACGCGGCCAGTCCCAAAATCGATACCCGGAGGGCGTTTGGACGCGCCCTCACTCGTCCTCTGCGAGGGTCAGCTCCACACCGCCGACGAAGCCGGCGGAGAGGTTGTAGATGAACGCGCCGAGGGTCGCCAGCGCGGTCGCGAGGACCACGTCGATGACCGCGATGACGGACGTGAAGATCAGGACGTGCGGGAGCGAGAGGAACGACTGGAGGTCGAAGCCGTTGGACTCGTTCGACCCGGTCGCCTCGGAGATCGTGCCGCCGACCGTCGAGAAGACGCCCATCGCGTCCATGACCATCCACAGCACAGCGGCCGCCACGATCGTGCAGATGCCGAGCGCGATGGAGAGCAGGAAGCTGACCTTCATCACCGACCACGGGTCGGCCTTCGCCACCCGCAGCCGCGCCTTGCGCACCCGCGGCGTCGTGCGCGCGCCCGTGCGGGGCCGACGGACGGCGCCCGCCGGCGGCTGCGCCGGGTACGCCTGCGGCGGGTGATACGGCTGTGCGGGCTGCTGCCCCGGCCGCTCGCCCGGCAGCGGCGATGCCGCCGCCGGTGCGGCCGGCGGGCTGCCCGGAGCGACCGGGGCCGCCTGCCCGCCCGCGTGCTGCTGGGCCTGCTGGCCTCGGGTGTCCGTCACAGTTCCCCCCTGGGATCCATGAGAGTCATGGGAGTCGTTCCCGTCGATGGCGGTGCCACGGCCGCCGTCCGTTTCCGTACCGGTCGATCCGGCGCCCGTGGCTCCACTCACGACGACTCACTCCTCGCGCTACTCGGCCGAGGACGGCTCGCCCTCTTCCGTACCGACGGCCTCGACGCCCTCGGCGGTCTCGTCCACGGCATCGTCGCCGTCGACCTCCTCCGCCTCACGGCCGGCCTCGGCGTTACGAGCGATACCGACGACGGCATCGCGCTTGCCCAGGTTGATCAGTTGGACGCCCATGGTGTCACGGCCCGTCTCCCTGACCTCGTTGACTCGCGTACGAATCACACCGCCGGACAGCGTGATGGCGAGGATCTCGTCGGTCTCCTCGACCACCAGCGCGCCGACGAGAGAACCGCGGTCCTCGACGATCTTGGCGGCCTTGATGCCGAGGCCGCCGCGACCCTGGACGCGGTACTCGTCGACGGCGGTCCGCTTCGCGTACCCGCCGTCCGTGGCAGTGAACACGAACGTACCGGGTCGAACAACATTCATCGAGAGGAGCTCGTCGCTCTCGCGGAAGCTCATGCCCTTGACGCCCGAGGTCGCACGGCCCATCGGCCGCAACGCGTCGTCCGTCGCGGTGAACCTGATCGACTGGGCCTTCTTGCTGATCAGCAGCAGATCGTCCTCGGCCGAGACGAGTTCGGCTCCGATCAGTTCGTCGTCGGATCCGTCCTCGGTCTCGCGCAGGTTGATCGCGATGACACCGCCGGAGCGGGGCGAATCGTAATCCTTGAGCGGTGTCTTCTTGACCAGTCCGCCCTTGGTGGCGAGCACCAGGTAGGGCGCCGCCTCGTAGTCGCGGATCGCGAGGATCTCGGCGATCGCCTCGTCCGGCTGGAAGGCCAGCAGGTTGGCGACGTGCTGTCCACGCGCGTCACGGCCGGCGTCGGGGAGCTCGTAGGCCTTCGCGCGGTAGACCCGGCCCTTGTTCGTGAAGAACAGCAGCCAGTGGTGCGTCGTCGACACGAAGAAGTGGTCGACGATGTCGTCCTGCTTCAGCTTCGTGCCGCGGACGCCCTTGCCGCCGCGCTTCTGCGAGCGGTAGTCCTCGGTCTTGGTGCGCTTGATGTAGCCGCCGCGCGTGATGGTGACGACGATGTCCTCTTCGGCGATCAGGTCCTCGATGGACATGTCACCGTCGAAGGGCACCAGCTTGGAGCGGCGGTCGTCGCCGAACTTCTCGACGATCGCGGCGAGCTCCTCGCTGATGATGGCGCGCTGGCGCACCGGCGAGGCGAGGATCTCGTTGTACTCGCGGATCTTGGCCTGGAGCTCGTCGTGCTCCTGGATGATCTTCTGACGCTCCAGGGCGGCCAGCCGGCGCAGCTGCATCTCGAGGATCGCGTTGGCCTGGATCTCGTCGATCTCCAGGAGGCCCATGAGGCCCTCGCGCGCGATCTCCACGGTGTCACTGCGCCGGATGAGCGCGATGACCTCGTCGATGGCGTCCAGGGCCTTCAGGAGGCCGCGCAGGATGTGCGCGCGCTCCTCGGCCTTGCGCAGCCGGAACTTCGTACGGCGGACGATGACCTCGATCTGGTGCGTCACCCAGTGGCGGATGAACGCGTCCAGGGACAGCGTGCGCGGCACGCCGTCGACGAGCGCCAGCATGTTCGCGCCGAAGTTCGTCTGGAGGTCGGTGTGCTTGTACAGGTTGTTCAGGACGACCTTGGCGACGGCGTCCCGCTTGAGGACGATCACGAGCCGCTGGCCGGTACGGGAGCTGGTCTCGTCCCGGACGTCCGCGATGCCGCCGACCTTGCCGTCCTTGACCAGGTCGGCGATCTTCTGGGCGAGGTTGTCGGGGTTGACCTGGTAGGGGAGTTCGGTGACCACCAGGCACTGGCGGTTCTGGATCTCCTCGACCTCGACGACCGCGCGCATCGTGATGGAGCCGCGGCCCGTGCGGTACGCCTCCTCGATGCCCTTGCGGCCCACGACGAGCGCGCCGCTCGGGAAGTCCGGGCCCTTGATGCGCTCGATGAGGGCGTCCAGGAGCTCCTCGTGCGAGGCCTCCGGGTTCTCCAGGTACCACTGGGCACCGGCCGCGACCTCGCGCAGGTTGTGCGGCGGGATGTTGGTCGCCATGCCGACCGCGATACCGGCGGAACCGTTGATCAGCAGGTTCGGGAAGCGGGCCGGCAGGACGGTCGGCTCCTGGGAGCGGCCGTCGTAGTTGTCCGTGAAGTCGACGGTCTCCTCGTCGATGTCGCGGACCATCTCCATGGACAGCGGCATCATCTTGCACTCGGTGTACCGCATCGCGGCCGCCGGGTCGTTGCCGGGAGATCCGAAGTTGCCGTTGGAGTCCACCAGCGGCATGCGCATCGACCACGGCTGCGCGAGGCGGACCAGCGCGTCGTAGATCGAGGAGTCGCCGTGCGGGTGGTAGTTGCCCATGACGTCGCCGACGACGCGGGCGCACTTGTAGAAGCCCTTCTCGGGCCGGTAGCCGCCGTCGTACATGGCGTACAGGACCCGGCGGTGGACGGGCTTGAGGCCGTCCCGCACGTCGGGCAGCGCACGCGAGACGATGACGGACATCGCGTAGTCGAGGTACGAGCGCTGCATCTCGGTCTCGAGCCCGACGGGCTCGATCCGCAGGACGGAATCGCCCTCTTCAGGAGTGCTCGGAGTGTTCTCGTCGGTCATTGCTGGTGAAGATCCTTTCTGACGCGGTCAGCTGAGACCGACTCAGATGTCGAGGAAGCGGACGTCCTTGGCATTGCGCTGGATGAACGCGCGGCGCGCCTCGACGTCCTCGCCCATGAGGACCGAGAACAGGTCGTCGGCCTGGGCGGCGTCGTCGAGGGTGACCTGGCCGAGCACGCGGTGCTCCTGGTCCATGGTCGTGATGCGCAGTTCCTCGGCGTTCATCTCACCGAGACCCTTGAAGCGCTGGATCGAGTCCTCGCGGACGCGCTTGCCGGCCTGGCGGCCGAGCTCGATGAGCGCGTCGCGCTCGCGGTCCGAGTACGCGTACTCGAAGTCGTCCCGGCCCCACTTGATCTTGTAGAGCGGCGGGCGGGAGAGGAACACGTGCCCGGCCTCGACCAGGGGCCGCATGAAGCGGAACAGGAAGGTCAGCAGCAGGGTGTTGATGTGCTGGCCGTCGACGTCGGCGTCCGCCATCAGAATGATCTTGTGATAGCGGAGCTTCTCGATGTCGAAGTCCTCGTGGACTCCGGTGCCGAAGGCGGAGATCAGTGCCTGGATCTCCTGGTTCTGCAGGATCTTGTCGATCCGCGCCTTCTCGACGTTGAGGATCTTTCCGCGGATCGGGAGGATCGCCTGGTACTGCGGGTTGCGGCCGGACTTGGCCGAGCCACCGGCGGAGTCACCCTCGACGATGAAGATCTCGCACTTGGTGGGGTCGTTCGACTGGCAGTCGGAGAGCTTGCCCGGCAGGGACGCCGACTCCAGCAGGCCCTTGCGGCGGGTGAGGTCACGCGCCTTGCGGGCCGCGACGCGCGCGGTGGCCGCCTGGATCGACTTGCGGATGATGTCCGCGGCCTCGTTCGGGTTGCGGTCCAGCCAGTCGTTCAGGTGCTCGTAGACCGCCTTCTGGACGAAGGTCTTGGCCTCCGTGTTGCCCAGCTTGGTCTTGGTCTGGCCCTCGAACTGCGGCTCGCTCAGCTTGACCGAGATGATCGCGGTCAGACCCTCGCGGATGTCGTCGCCCGTGAGGTTGTCGTCCTTCTCGCGGAGCAGCTTCTTGTCGCGCGCGTACTTGTTGATGAGCGAGGTCAGCGCCGCACGGAAGCCCTCCTCGTGCGTACCGCCCTCGTGGGTGTGGATGATGTTGGCGAAGGAGTACACGCCCTCGCTGTAGCCGCTGTTCCACTGCATCGCGACCTCGAGGGACAGGCTCTTGTCCTTGTCCTCCGCCTCCAGGTCGATGACGGTGGGGTGGACCGCCTCCCCCTTGCGGGAGTTCAGGTACTTCACGAAGTCGACGATGCCGCCTTCGTAGTGGTACGTGACGGTCTTGACCTCGTCCTTCTCGTCGGCGCCCGCCTCGTCCGCGCCGGCGGTGGCCTTCGCGGAGTCGCGCTCGTCCGTGAGCTTGATCGTCAGGCCCTTGTTGAGGAACGCCATCTCCTGGAAGCGCCGCGAGAGCGTCTCGAAGGAGTACTCCGTGGTCTCGAAGATGTCGGCGTCGGCCCAGAAGGTGACCGAGGTGCCGGTGTCCGCGATCGCCTCGTGCTGGGCCAGCGGGGCCGTCGGGACGCCCATCTTGTAGTCCTGCGTCCAGCGGTGGCCGTCGGTCCTGACCTCGACCGAGACCTTGCTCGACAGGGCGTTGACGACGGAGACGCCGACGCCGTGCAGACCGCCGGAGACCGCGTAGCCGCCGCCGCCGAACTTGCCGCCCGCGTGCAGCACGGTCAGCACGACCTCGAGGGCGGGCTTGCCCTCGGAGGCGACGATGCCCACCGGGATGCCGCGGCCGTTGTCGACGACGCGCACGCCGCCGTCCGGCAGGATCGTGATCTCGATCGTGTCCGCGTGGCCTGCCAGCGCCTCGTCGACCGAGTTGTCCACCACCTCGTACACGAGGTGGTGGAGTCCACGCTCACCGGTCGAGCCGATGTACATGCCAGGTCGCTTGCGGACCGCGTCCAGACCCTCGAGGACGGTGATGGCACTGGCGTCGTACGAGGATGTGACCTCGCCGTTCGCGCCGGCGTCGGTGGACGGGATGTTCTCGTTGGGGTTGCCGGAATCGGCCACGAAGCGCCCTTTCTGGCACAGCACAAGCCGAACTCCCGGCGGGTGGCCGGAGCGGCTGCGGCGTGTTGCGTTGGTAAGCCTTAGTCAGCGTTGCTCGGTGCGTCCCACTAGTGGGGCGGGATTAGCTTCCAGTCTACCGGTAGCGCTGACAGTGATGGGGGTTTGCCGGTACCTGAGTCCGCATGTGCCGCCCTGAACCGGTCTCGCCCGACTCCCCATATGCGGACCCGGGCCCAAAGAGGCTTACAGCGGCACTCAGCGCTTCCGGGTGTCAACCCTCGGCCGCCGTCCCGCCGCGCGGCCGTCCGCCGTCGCTCGCGGTCACCCGAACCGGTCGGCCGAAGTCCGCCGGGCGCGGTTCCGGCGGGCTTCGAAGACCGGCTCCAGGCACCCTCCCGCATGGCTCTGACCAGCGGATATCAAGGTTTTCCCGAAGCGCGGGGCAGGGGGTGGCACGGGGCGGACCGGCCCGCGGTGGACCGCGTTCGAGGGTGCGGGGGAACAGGGGGTCACGCGCGGGTGGGATCGGTGAGGGGTCCGGTGGGGCGGCGATCGGCCGCCGTGCGCGCGGGCCGGCACCGGAACGCACCGCGGACCCGGACCTGACACGCTTCGGTCACGTCTGCGACGACGGCCGGAATCAGTCCCTCGATTTCGGGCGGTGCCGGTCCCGCGGAGCCGTCGGCGGGGCTCCGGTCATCGGGCAGGGAAGGTCCGGCCGGGCCGCGGGCACGAAGAGGAGCGGCGCGATCGGCTCCGCGGCGCTTGTGGGGGCCGGGGGTGCCGGCGAGCGTCGCGAGGTTGTCCGGAGGCACCGCGCGCGTGCCCTCGGGGTACGGGAGGCTGCTCCTCGGCACGGGCAGAGAGCTCACTGGGCGCGGGCCCGCCTGCCTCCCGCGCGGGAGGAGCCTCAGGCCGTTCCCGCAGGTGCCCGCGCCCAGGGCCGCGGAGTTGCCGTCGGGCAGGGCCGCGGGGTTGCCGTCGGGCAGGGCCGTGAGGGCGGGTCACCGCGGGCTGGGCGACGTCCGCCGACCTGCTCGGTGACCGGCGGCCCGGTCAGCCGTAGGTGTCGCCGGGGCCCGTGCTGCCCGGTGCGCGCAGCGGCCCGTAGCGGCGCGGCGGGCCCGTCGGCCCCTGGACCTTGATCAGGCGCACCGTGCCGTGGCCGAGGTCCTGGTTCAGCCGCGCGACCAGCTGCGGTGCCAGCAGGCGCAGCTGGGTCGCCCAGGCGGTCGAGTCGCACTGCACGGTCAGCACCCGCTCCGCCGGGTCGTCGTCGTAGCGCAGCGGGACGCAGTGCTTGGCCAGGTCGTCGCCGACGATCTGCGGCCAGCGGCCCATCACCCCGCCCACCGCGGCCGGGGTCTCCCAGCCGCGTTCGGTGAGCAGCCTGTTGATGGCGGAACCGAGCGCCATGGGGTCGCGGCCGTCGGCGCCCGAACCGGAGCGCAGTCCGCCGCCGCGCCGCGCCTGCTTCTTCTGCTGGGCGGCGTCCCCGCGCGCGCGGGCCTGTTCCTTCGCGGCACGCAGCGCCACCCGCGCGAGGTCGACACCGGACGGCTCCGGGGTCTTCTTGCGCGGCGCGGCGCCCTCGGCGCCGGCTCCCGATGTGTTCTCCGTCACAGCCGCTCCACCGTGCCTTCGGACACGGCGTACCGCGTCCCGGTCAGGACGTCCGGTACGTCGTCGTCCACGGCCGCCGTCACGAGCACCTGCTCGCCGGGGGCGACCAGCTCCGCGAGGCGTTCACGTCGGCGGCTGTCCAGCTCCGCGAAGACGTCGTCGAGGACGAGCACCGGCTCGTTGCCCTCGGCCTTGAGCAGGTCGTACGAGGCGAGGCGCAGCGCGAGCGCGTACGACCAGGACTCCCCGTGCGAGGCGTAGCCCTTGGCGGGGAGCTGGCCGAGCTTGAGGAGCAGTTCGTCCCGGTGCGGCCCCACGAGGGTCACCCCGCGTTCGATCTCCGGCTTGCGGGCCTCCTCCATGGCGGCCATGAGCTGTCCGTACAGCTCCTCGCGTGCGTGGCCCACGACGCCGGGCGAGGACGCCTTGTACTCCAGGGCGAGCGGCCCGCCCCCGGGCGCCAGCTGCTCGTAGGCCTTGTCGGCCAGCGGCTGGATCGCGGCGACCAGGTCGAGCCGCTGGGCCATCAGCTCGGCCCCCACGCGCGCGAGGTGCTGGTCCCACACGTCGAGGGTGGACAGGTCCATGGTGCGGCCGCCGTGCCTGCGGGCCAGCGCGGCCGACTTCAGCAGGGTGTTGCGCTGTTTGAGGACGCGGTCGTAGTCGGAGCGGACGCCCGCCATGCGCGGGGAGCGGGCGGTGATCAGTTCGTCGAGGAACCGGCGGCGCTCCCCGGGGTCGCCCTTGATCAGGGCGAGGTCCTCGGGCGCGAACAGGACCGTTCGTACGATGCCGAGCACATCACGGGGTCTGACCTGCGAGGACCTGTTGATGCGGGCGCGATTGGCCCGGCCGGGGTTCAGCTCCAGCTCGATGAGCTGCTGGCGCTCGCCCTGGCGGACGTTGGCCCGGATGATCGCGCGGTCGGCGCCCATGCGGACCAGCGGCGCGTCCGAGGAGACGCGGTGGCTGCCGAGGGTCGCGAGATAGCCGACGGCCTCGACCAGGTTCGTCTTGCCCTGTCCGTTGGGCCCCACGAACGCGGTGACGCCCGGTTCGAGCGGGACCTCGACCCGGGCGTACGAGCGGTAGTCGGCCAGCGACAGATGCGTGACGTGCATGGTCGTTCGCCGACCTCCCCCAGCGTGGTGTTTCCGGTGTTGCGGGTTCTCACCGGGGTCCTCGCGGACCCCGGTCCTCAGCTTCTTCCCCCGGCTGTGGACAACCGGGTCACCCCGGGTGCGGAGAACCCGGGGCGTCGATCAGGCCTTCTCGACGGCGTGGCCGCCGAACTGGTTGCGCAGCGCCGCGATCATCTTCATCTGCGGCGAGTCGTCCTGCCGCGAGGCGAAGCGGGCGAAGAGCGACGCGGTGATGGCGGGCAGCGGCACCGAGTGGTCGATGGCGGCCTCGACGGTCCACCGGCCCTCGCCGGAGTCCTGCGCGAAGCCCTTGAGCTTCTCCAGGTGCTCGTCCTCGTCCAGCGCGTTGACGGCGAGGTCGAGCAGCCAGGAACGGATGACCGTGCCCTCCTGCCAGGAACGGAAGACCTCGCGCACGTCCGTGACGGAGTCGACCTTCTCCAGCAGTTCCCAGCCCTCGGCGTAGGCCTGCATCATCGCGTACTCGATGCCGTTGTGAACCATCTTCGCGAAGTGGCCCGCGCCGACCTTGCCGGCGTGCACCGCTCCGAAGTCGCCCTCGGGCTTGAGCGCGTCGAAGATCGGCTGCACCGCGGCGACGTGCTCGGCGTGGCCGCCGTACATGAGCGCGTAGCCGTTCTCCAGGCCCCAGACGCCGCCGGAGACACCGCAGTCGACGAAGCCGATGCCCTTGATGCCCAGCTCGACGGCGTGCTTCTCGTCGTCCGTCCAGCGCGAGTTCCCGCCGTCCACGACGACGTCGCCGGGCTCCAGCAGGGCGGCCAGCTCGTCGATGGTGGACTGGGTCGCCGCGCCCGCGGGGACCATCACCCACACCACGCGCGGGCCCTTGAGCTTGCCCACAAGTTCTTCCAGGCTGTGGACATCGGCGAGGTCCGGATTGCGGTCGTATCCGATGACGGTGTGGCCTGCGCGGCGGATCCGCTCGCGCATGTTGCCGCCCATCTTGCCGAGGCCGACGAGACCGAGCTCCATCAGTTGTTCCTTAGGGGTTGCGACGTGGCGTGAGGGCACTCTCGTACCTGGTCCGAGCCTAAACCGGGGGGTACCACCCACGCCTTTCGGGCACCGGGGGAACTCACGCACATCTGTGGACACAACCGCTCAGACGTATGCCCAGCCCGCGGTGCGCCCGCCGGTCCCGTGGACCGGCGGGCTCCGGGGTCAGCCGGAGAGGCGCACCGGCATGATCAGGTACTTGTAGGCCTCGTCCGCCTCGGCGTCGACGGCGGGCTTGCCGCTGAGCAGCGCCGGCTTCGTGGACGTCGTGAAGGAGAGCTGGGCCACCGGCGAGTCGATGGCGCTGAGGCCGTCGAGCAGGAACGTCGGGTTGAAGGCGATCGAGACGTCGTCGCCCTCCAGCTGGGCGTCGACCCTTTCCACAGCCTGTGCGTCGTCGCTGGACCCGGCCTCCAGGATCAGCACGCCCTGCTCGAAGCTCAGCCGCACGGGGGTGTTGCGCTCGGCGACCAGGGCCACACGCTTGACGGCCTCCACGAAGGGGGCGGTCTCGATCACGGCGATGGAGTTGAACTCCGTCGGGAACAGCGAGCGGTACTTCGGCAGGTCGCCTTCGAGCAGACGGGTGGTCGTGCGGCGGCCGGCGCCCTCGAAGCCGATCAGGCCCTCGCCCGCGCCGGAGCCGGACAGCGCCAGGATCACGCTGTCGCCGCCCGTGAGGGCCTTGGCGGTGTCCAGGAGCGTCTTGGCGGGCACCAGGGCGACCGCGGACGCCTCGGGGTTCTCCGGCTTCCACAGGAACTCGCGGACCGCGAAGCGGTAGCGGTCGGTGGAGGCCAGGGTGACCTTGTCGCCCTCGATCTCGATGCGCACACCGGTGAGCACGGGAAGCGTGTCGTCGCGCCCGGCGGCGATGGCCACCTGGGCGGCGGCGGAGGCGAAGACCTCACCGGGGACCGTGCCGGTCGCCGACGGCATCTGGGGAAGTGCCGGGTACTCCTCCACGGGCAGGGTGTGGAGGGTGAAGCGCGAGGAGCCGCAGACCACGGTCGCCCGTACACCGTCTGTGGAAATCTCCACCGGCCGGTTGGGGAGGGCGCGGCAGATGTCGGCGAGGAGGCGGCCGGACACGAGGACCGTGCCCTCCTCGTCGATCTCCGCGTCCACGGAGACCCGGGCCGAGACCTCGTAGTCGAAGCTGGAGAGGCTCAGAGCGCCCTCCTCGGCCTTCAGCAGGAGGCCGGCGAGGACAGGAGCCGGCGGACGGGCCGGGAGGCTGCGTGCCGCCCAGGCCACTGCCTCCGCGAGTACGTCGCGTTCCACCCGGATCTTCACCGTTGCCGCCTCCGTCTGTTGCCGGCGCTCTCGCCCTGCTGGCCTTCGTCGTCTGACCGGTGTCGTTCCGACCGCTGGGGGGAAGGACACCGGGGACCAGTCTGACGCACCGCGCTGACAGTCGTTGCCCCTCGGGGTCAAGTCGTGCCGGGCGGCGGTCGAGCGTCCGAGGGCAAGTTGTGCACAGCCCCCACTTCGAAACGATTCCCAGGCTCTCTCTAGTTGGTCTTAGTAGTAGGGCCTGTGGAAACCGTGGATAACCCCGTTTTCGCAGCTCAGAGGCGATTTTTTGTCCACCGACCCTGTGGGTGGAGGCGGTGGACAACCCGGGGTATCTGTGGACGGCGAAAAGTTCTGCACACTCGGTCCACAGCGAGGGGCGAGTTCTCCCCAGCGCCGTCCCCAGCTTTACCCCGGTTCCCCACAGGCCAATCCGGCACCTCGGTGTGACGCCTTTCACTCGACGCGGTGAGATGGCTCGGCGCGTTGCCGAACAGTGGACAGAGATGTGGAGAAGCGGGAGATCGCTGGGGACAACCGGCTCGGATCTGTGGGCCGACGGTGGACAACTCTGCGCACACCCTGTGGATCTTTTCATCGTCCACAGGCTGTGGAGAGTCTTCGTCCACGAATCCACAGGCGGTTGACCTGGTCTGATGGTCTTTCAACAGTGCTGCCTGTGGACAGGATCTGGACAACTTCCCAGTCCCCAGGATGTGGAAGGAAAAAAGTCACCACATCTGTGGAGAGTGGCCGTAACCTCGCTCCGATTCGAACAGCAGATGTCGGTCCGGTAGCGCCGGAAACGGGGCGGGAACCCCCGGATCAGGGCTCCGGAGGCCTCGAACCCCGCCCCGAAGGCCCTCTGACAGCGTCGCGAAGCCCCCGAAGCAGCGTTCGCCGAGCCCTGCCGGGGCGTCCCGCGAGAGGCGGCCCGGGAATCGCGAGGGGCGGCCCGGGAACCGTGAACAGCGCCCCGGCAACGGCGAAGGGCGCCCCGGGACGATGTCCCGGAGCGCCCTCGGACGGCGTACGGCCGCAGGCCGGCCCCCGTCAGCCGTTCTTGATGCGGTTCGTGAGCTCGGTGACCTGGTTGTAGATGGAACGGCGCTCGGCCATCAGCGCGCGGATCTTGCGGTCGGCGTGCATCACGGTCGTGTGGTCGCGGCCGCCGAACTGCGCGCCGATCTTCGGCAGCGACAGATCGGTGAGCTCACGGCACAGGTACATGGCGATCTGGCGTGCCGTCACCAGGACCCGGCTGCGCGAGGACCCGCACAGATCGTCCACCGTGAGCCCGAAGTAGTCGGCGGTCGCCGCCATGATCGCGGTCGCGGTGATCTCGGGGGCCGAGTCCTCGCCGCCGGGGATCAGGTCCTTGAGGACGATCTCCGTCAGACCGAGGTCCACCGGCTGCCGGTTGAGCGACGCGAACGCCGTCACCCGGATCAGCGCGCCCTCCAGCTCGCGGATGTTCCGCGAGATCCGGGACGCGATGAACTCCAGCACCTCCGGCGGGGCGTTGAGCTGCTCCTGCACCGCCTTCTTGCGCAGGATCGCGATCCGGGTCTCCAGCTCGGGCGGCTGGACGTCGGTGATCAGACCCCACTCGAAGCGGTTGCGCAGCCGGTCCTCCAGCGTGACCAGCTGCTTGGGCGGCCGGTCGCTGGACAGCACGATCTGCTTGTTCGCGTTGTGCAGGGTGTTGAAGGTGTGGAAGAACTCCTCCTGCGTCGACTCCTTGTCCGCGAGGAACTGGATGTCGTCGACGAGCAGGATGTCCATCTCCCGGTACCGCTTGCGGAAGCTGTCGCCCTTGCCGTCGCGGATGGAGTTGATGAACTCGTTGGTGAACTCCTCCGAGCTCACGTACCGCACCCGGGTCCCCGGGTAGAGGCTGCGGGCGTAGTGCCCGATCGCGTGCAGCAGGTGCGTCTTGCCGAGTCCCGACTCCCCGTAGATGAAGAGCGGGTTGTACGCCTTCGCCGGCGCCTCGGCGACGGCCACGGCGGCGGCGTGCGCGAAGCGGTTCGAGGCGCCGATCACGAACGTGTCGAAGAGGTACTTCGGGTTCAGCCGCGCGGTGGGCTCGCCCGGACCCGGTGCCGGCGCCGACTGCGACGGCTTGGAGCCGCCGCCCGCGGACGGCAGGGAGGGGCCGCCCCTGCGACCCTGGGGGCCGTCGGAGGTGTCGTTCGGGTCGCGGCGGTCGGGGCGCTCGTAGTCCTGGCGCTGCTGCTCGTACGGCGAGCGCTCCACCGACTGGGGCCGGTAGTCCTGCTGAGGCGAGGCGTACGGGTCCCGCTCGGGGAAGCCGAGGCGCTGCTGCTGCCAGCCGTAGTCGTCCTGGGAGTGGCGCGGCCAGGCGCCCGGCTCCGGGCGCTGGTAGTCCGGGTACGCGGGACGGGCCGTCGGCAGCTGGTCGCCCGGGGCGCCGGGCAGCGGTTCGGCGCGGCCGCCGCGGTGGTCGTCGGCGCGGTGGCGGCCGTAGCCCTCGTACCCGTCGCGGCGCGAGTCGTACGGAGCACGGTCGTCACGGCCCAGCGGCTCGTACGGTCCGCGGTCGTCGCGGCCCTGGCCGCCCTCGTAGCCGCCGCGGTCGTCCCGGGACGGGTTCTCGTACCCGCCGCGGTCCTCGCGCGACTGGGCGCCCTCGTAGGCGCCGCCGTCGTAGCCGCCCCGGTCGTCGCGGCCCTGGTTCTCGTACGGGTCACGGCCCTGGCCCGGTCCGGCGGGGAGCTCGGGCTCCTCGTAGCGGGGCGGGGCGGGCATGGACGGCTCGCCGGCGGAGTCGTCGACGGTGATCGCGATCCGGATGGGCCGGCCGCACTCGCGGCTCAGCGTCTCGCTGACGATCGGGGCGAGACGGCCTTCGAGTACGTTCTTGGCGAACTCGTTCGGGACGGCGAGCAGAGCGGTGTCCGCGACCAGCGCCAGGGGCTGGCAGCGCTTGATCCAGTGCTCGTCCTTCACCTCGACACCCTGCCCGCGGCCCTCGCCCAGGAGTTGTTCCAGTACGCGTGGCCACACTGCGGCAAGATCGGCAGGTACGTCAGCCACGGGGCACGCTCTCTCACGGGTCCCACGAACGTGTGGTTCTGGGAACAGGTTGGGAAGTCAGTCGCTTGGGGCGGGGGGAACAAAGCCGCTGGGGCGGCGGGAAGGGAACGAATCGGAGTTCAGCCACGGTAGTCAGGGCGACGGGTGCGGTTCAAGTTGTTGTCCCCAGCCTGTGGATAGTGTCCCCCGCCGGAGGTTGGTTTGACCGGATGGCGTAGCCGCGCGTACCGTAACCAGGTCGAGTTGTCGATGGCTGCTGCCGCCTGCCTCCGATGGGCACAGATCACGAGGAGTGATCGGGAAGCGGTGCACTCGGGCGTAATGCGAGTTTCCTCGTGGGCGCACGGTGACAGCCAGGACGGCACCCCGCCACCACCGATTCTTTCTGGAGCCCCCGAGTGAGCAAGCGCACCTTCCAGCCGAACAACCGTCGTCGCGCCAAGACCCACGGCTTCCGCCTGCGGATGCGCACCCGTGCCGGCCGCGCGATTCTCGCGAACCGCCGTGGCAAGGGTCGCGCCAGCCTGTCCGCCTGATTACTCACAGGTCATGATCTCGTGCTGCCTACCGAGCATCGGCTGAGGCGGCGCGAAGACTTCGCGACCGCGGTACGCCGAGGACGCCGGGCCGGACGCCCGTTTCTCGTCGTCCATCTACGTAGCGGTGCACCGGACCCGCACGCGCCTGGGGAGAGCGCTCCCTCGACGCGTGCGGGTTTCGTCGTGAGCAAGGCCGTGGGCGGAGCCGTCGTACGCAACAAGGTGAAGCGCAGACTTCGCCATCTGATGCGCGACCGAGTCGCCCTCTTGCCCCCCGGTAGCCTGGTAGTCGTACGAGCGCTGCCCGGTGCGGGTGACGCCGACCATGAACAGCTGGCCCGAGACCTGGATGCCGCTCTCCAGCGGCTCCTGGGAGGGGGCGCGCGATGAAGTACCCACTGCTTGCACTCATCAAGCTGTACCAGTGGACGATCAGCCCGTTGCTCGGGCCGGTCTGCAAGTACTACCCGTCGTGCTCCCGCTACGGCTACACAGCCATCGACCGGCACGGTGCGATCAAGGGAACGGCACTCACCGCCTGGCGCATCCTCCGGTGCAATCCGTGGTCGCTGGGCGGTGTGGACCATGTTCCGGAGCGCAAGCGTCCGCGGTGGCACGAATTGCTGCGTAACGCCTGGCGTGCACGCAAGGGCGGGACCTCCGCCGCCGAACCGGCCACCGGGGACACCACTGCCCCGGGCCCGGCCGCCGAGACCCCGTCCCATGCTCAAGGAGCTTGATTAGTGGACACGATTGCCAGTCTTTTCAGCTTCATCACGACACCTGTTTCCTGGGTCATCGTCCAGTTCCACGCCGTGTACGGGAAGATCTTCGGTCCCGACACCGGCTGGGCCTGGGGCTTGTCCATCGTGTCCTTGGTGGTCCTGATCCGTATCTGCCTGATCCCGCTCTTCGTGAAGCAGATCAAGGCCACTCGGGCGATGCAGACGCTGCAGCCCGAGATGAAGAAGATCCAGGAGCGCTACAAGAACGACAAGCAGCGCCAGTCCGAAGAGATGATGAAGCTGTACAAGGAGACGGGTACCAACCCGCTCTCCTCGTGCCTTCCCATCCTGGCCCAGTCGCCCTTCTTCTTCGCGCTGTACCACGTGCTCAACGGCATCGCGACGGGCACGACGATCGGCGTCATCGACGATCAGCTGCTCGCCAGCGCCCGTAAGGCGCACATCTTCGGTGCCCCGCTCGCGGCGAAGTTCACCGACAGCGCCGAGACGGTCGCCAAGCTCGGCGCCACGCTCACCGACGTCCGCGTCGTCACCGCGATCATGATCGTGATGATGTCGGCCTCGCAGTTCTACACCCAGCGTCAGCTGATGACGAAGAACGTCGACACCACGGTGAAGACGCCCTTCATGCAGCAGCAGAAGATGCTGATGTACGTCTTCCCGGTCATGTTCGCCGTCTTCGGCATCAACTTCCCGGTCGGTGTCCTCGTCTACTGGCTGACCACCAACGTGTGGACCATGGGCCAGCAGATGTACGTCATCCGCAACAACCCGACTCCGGGTTCGAAGGCTCAGGCCGCTTACCTCGAGCGTCTTCAGAAGCACGTCACGACGCACGGCAAGACGCGTGGACGCGGCGAGAAGGCCATCGTCAAGGCCATCGTCGCCAAGGGCCGCGACCGCAACGAGTTCGAGCGCAAGTTCATCAACAGCCTGACCAAGGCGGGCCTCGTGGCCCAGCCCGACGGCCTGGTGGTGACCGGCGAGAACGCGGTCGTCGTCGAGTCCGAGGACGGCACCACGACGACCACCGCGCCCGCCGCTCCCAAGCGTCAGCAGCCCAAGCGCCAGTCCAAGGCGCAGCGGCAGTCGGGCGGGGCCTCCGGCGGTGCGCCGTCGGACGAGTCCGAGCCCAAGACCTCGCTGAGCAAGTCCGACGAGCAGCAGGACGCCGAGCCCTCCGCCGCGAAGCCGGCCGCCGGCACCGGCAACAAGCCCGGCACCGGTACCCGCAGCAAGGCCCAGTCCGGACAGCGCAAGGGCCCGCAGCGGCCCAAGTCCCCGTCCAAGAAGTAAGAAGGAGTCCATCCCGTGACGGAAGGCACCACCTCCGCCGCCGCTGAGGGCGACACCCTGACCCGCCTGGAGCAGGAAGGCGAGATCGCGGCGGACTACCTCGAAGGTCTGCTCGACATCGCCGACCTCGACGGCGACATCGACATGGACGTCGAGGCCGACCGCGCCGCTGTCTCGATCATCAGCGACTCGGGAGGCCGCGACCTTCAGAAGCTGGTCGGCCGCGACGGCGAGGTGCTGGAGGCACTCCAGGAGCTCACCCGTCTGGCCGTGCACCGGGAGACCGGGGACCGCAGCCGGCTGATGCTGGACATCGCGGGATTCCGGGCCAAGAAGCGCGAAGAGCTCTCCGAGCTGGGCGCCAAGGCCGCCGCCGAGGTCAAGAGCTCCGGTGAGCCGGTCAAGATGGACCCGATGACGCCCTTCGAGCGCAAGGTCGTCCACGACGCCGTCAAGGCCGCCGGTCTGCGCAGCGAGTCCGAGGGCGAGGAGCCGCAGCGCTTCGTCGTCGTGCTTCCCGCCTGATCGGTACATGCGTTCCTTCGGCCCCGTCTGTTGCGCAGACGGGGCCGAATTTTGTCAGCCTGATAGTCCTGGTGATCAGCGCTCAGTGCGCTCAAGCGGTACGGAAGGACGGTCCCCCGTGACGGAGGCAGCGGAGCTTCCCCCCGCGCCCGAGCAGGCGCGCGAGGTATTCGGTGATCGCTTCGCGGACGCGGTCCGGTACGCGGAACTGCTGGCCGAGGCAGGAGTGCAGCGCGGGCTGATCGGCCCGCGCGAGGTGCCCCGGCTCTGGGAGCGGCACCTGCTGAACTGTGCGGTGCTCTCCGAGGTCGTGCCCGAGGGCGTGACCGTGTGCGACGTCGGTTCCGGTGCGGGACTGCCCGGCATCCCCCTGGCGCTCGTCCGCGAGGACCTCAAGATCACACTCCTTGAGCCGCTGCTGCGCCGGACCAACTTCCTCACGGAGGTCGTCGAGATGCTCGGCCTCGACCATGTGACCGTCGTGCGCGGCCGCGCCGAGGAGGTCATGGGCAAGCTCCAGCCGGTGCACGTGGTGACCGCCAGGGCCGTCGCGCCCCTCGACCGGCTGGCCACCTGGGGCATCCCGCTGCTGCGCCCGTACGGCGAGATGCTGGCCCTCAAGGGCGACACGGCCGAGGAGGAGCTGAAGGCTTCCGCCACGGCGCTCAGCAAGCTCGGTGCCGTCGAGACCTCGGTCCTCCAGGTCGGTGAGGGCATCGTGGACCCGCTGTCCACCGTGGTGCGGGTGGAGGTCGGCGAGAGCCCCGGAGGCGTGCGCTTCGCGGCGAAGCGGGCCAAGGCCGCCCGGACGGGCCGGACGCGCCGCCGTCGCTGACCCCGTCGATGTGAGCGTCGCTACTCCCGGTCCCGATGGAGAGGGGACCGGGAGTTTCTTTTGCCCGCATCCAGGAGTTGTTTCTCACGCCTGGCGGATCGATTCCCGATGATGCGACCTATTGCGCAAAAGCTGGCAAACCTGCACATATCGGAGTGTCGCGCCGCGCTGATCTGCGTAGCTCGGCATCGTGTTTCACGTGAAACGTCGCTCCCTGTTGCACGGCATCATCAGTCGCGGACTAGCTGCGGCCGAACCTCGCGATCGACGGCCTCTCGGGTCACTCGGAGGGGCCCCGGAGTTGTCCACAGAGGTGGATTTCTCCACAGAACAACGGGCCTCGCTGGTTCGCGACCCCAAAGGCATGGGAGGCTCTGTTCATTGCGAGCCTGAAGTCGAGGAGAGTGAATCCTTGCGGTCCGACGCCAACATCGCGGGACCGATGACCGATCCGGTCCCCGGTCCCCGTACCGAGTCGATGGGGGAGGATGTTTCACGTGAAACACCGCCCCCGATGGACGACACTCCTATCGGTCGTGCTGCCCAACTGGCTGTAGAGGCGCTAGGTCGCGCCGGGGAGGGCCTGCCACGGCCCGAACAGACCCGAGTCATCGTGGTCGCCAACCAGAAGGGTGGGGTGGGTAAGACCACGACCACGGTCAACCTTGCCGCCTCGCTGGCCCTGCACGGCGGCCGGGTCCTGGTGATCGACCTCGACCCTCAGGGCAATGCCTCCACGGCTCTGGGCATCGATCATCACGCCGAGGTCCCATCGATCTACGACGTACTGATCGACAGCAAGCCGCTCTCCGAAGTCGTTCAGCCGGTTCCCGATGTCGAGGGGCTCTTCTGTGCCCCGGCCACCATCGATCTCGCCGGTGCGGAGATCGAACTGGTCTCGCTGGTGGCTCGTGAGAGCCGACTGGACCGGGCGATCCTGGCGTACGAGCAGCCCCTGGACTACGTCCTCATCGACTGCCCGCCGTCGCTGGGCCTGCTGACGGTCAACGCGCTGGTCGCCGGTGCGGAGGTGCTCATCCCGATCCAGTGCGAGTACTACGCACTCGAAGGCCTGGGACAGCTCCTGCGCAACGTCGACCTGGTGCGAGGGCACCTCAATCCCGAACTCCACGTCTCGACGATTCTGCTCACCATGTACGACGGGCGGACCCGGCTCGCGTCCCAGGTCGCGGAGGAGGTGCGCACGCACTTCGGCAAGGAGGTGCTGCGGACCAGCATTCCGCGATCGGTGCGCATTTCGGAGGCCCCGAGCTACGGACAGACGGTTCTGACTTACGATCCGGGTTCGAGCGGTGCTCTCTCGTACCTTGAGGCCGCGCGCGAAATCGCCCTGCGAGGAGTCGGAGTGGCGTACGACGCGCAACATGCCCATGTGGGCGGACAGAACGATCAGAACATGGTGGAGGGGATCCAGTGAGCGACCGACGACGGGGTCTGGGGCGGGGCCTTGGCGCACTGATCCCCGCGGCTCCGACAGGTGAGCGTCCGGGTGGTTCGGCGAGCGGAGCCCCCTCCGCGCCGACCGCCGGCCCCGTTCTCACGGCGGAGCGCGGGGTGGCGGTGGCCAAGGTGACCACGCTGGCCTCTGTTCCGCAGGAGACGGAGGAGGGGGCGTCGAGCGGTTCGCTGGAGACGCTTCAGGCTCCTGTCGGCGCGCACTTCGCGGAGCTTCCTCTCGACGCCATCACGCCGAACCCGCGCCAGCCGCGTGAGATCTTCGACGAGGACGCTCTGGCCGAGCTGGTGACCTCCATCAAGGAGGTCGGCCTCCTCCAGCCCGTCGTCGTCCGTCAGGTGGGCTCCGGGCACTACGAGCTCATCATGGGAGAGCGCCGGTTCCGGGCCTGCCGTGAGGCGGGGCTGGAGGCCATTCCCGCGATCGTGCGCGCCACGGAGGACGAGAAGCTCCTCCTGGACGCGCTCCTGGAGAACCTCCACCGGGCTCAGCTGAACCCGCTGGAAGAGGCGGCGGCCTACGACCAGCTGCTCAAGGACTTCAACTGCACGCACGACCAGCTGGCGGACCGGATCGGACGGTCGCGTCCGCAGGTCTCCAACACCCTGCGTCTGCTGAAGCTCTCCCCGTCGGTTCAGCGCCGTGTGGCGGCCGGCGTCCTCTCCGCGGGCCATGCGCGGGCGCTTCTCGCCGTCGACGACTCGGAGGAGCAGGACCGCCTGGCTCACCGCATCGTCGCGGAGGGGCTCTCGGTGCGGGCCGTCGAGGAGATCGTGACCCTCATGGGATCGCGTCCGCAGTCGGCTCAGCGCTCCAAGGGCCCGCGGGCCGGCAGCCGGGTCTCCCCGGCGCTGAGCGATCTGGCGACGCGTCTCTCGGACCGCTTCGAGACCCGGGTGAAGGTCGACCTGGGGCAGAAGAAGGGCAAGATCACCGTCGAGTTCGCCTCGATGGACGACCTTCAGCGCATCCTCGGTTCTCTCGCCCCAGGCGAGGGACCGGTCCTTCAGAAGAGCCTTCTGGACGACGACCCCGAGGACGCCGAAGGCTGAGCAGGTGTTCTGGTGGACCGATGCCGATCGGTCCGCCAGGGGGAGCGGGCCGTGTCCGGTGTGTGCCGGAAAACGGCCCGCTCTTTGCTTTTCGGCGGTATCGATGGAATCGCATCGTGGATACGATGCGATGGGTATGGCGATCCACCTGGCAGCACCTTCATCGGGGAGGCGGGGGTCATGCAGACCGTGAGCCGTACCGGACTGGTGACCGTAGGTCTGGGCCTGGGAGCGGTCGGCGGATTCGTCGGCAGCCTGCTCAGAGAGCGGAGCCATCTGACAGCCGCCCGTGACGCCGCGGGCGAACGAAGCGAGGAAGATCCTTCATGGGGCGCCGGCTCGTACCGCTCACGCTGGACAACCTTCCGGACCTTCCCAACCGCTGTCGTGCGTGCGTCTTCTGGGAACTGGATCCTGTCCGCGGTGAAGCCGCGCTGAAGGCGGGCACCAGCGCCCTGGAGAAGGAGGCGTGGATCTCCTCGGTCCTCCTGGACTGGGGATCCTGCGGCCGGGTCGCCTACGTGGACGACGTGCCAGTGGGCTACGTGCTCTACGCGCCGCCCGCCTATGTCCCCCGCTCCACGGCCTTTCCCACGAGCCCCGTCGCTCCTGACGCGGTTCAGCTCATGACCTCGTTCATCATGCCGGGGTACCAGGGGCAGGGATTGGGACGGGTGATGGTCCAGACAGTGGCCAAGGACCTGCTCCGCCGGGGGTTCAGGGCGATCGAGGCCTTCGGGGACGCGCGGTGGAAGGAACCCGCCTGTGTGCTTCCCGCCGACCATCTCGTCGCCGTGGGCTTCAAGACCGTGCGTCCTCACGCCCGCTACCCCCGACTGAGGCTGGAGCTGCGGACCACGCTCTCCTGGAAGGAAGACATGGAACTGGCGCTGGACCGGCTCCTCGGAGCGGTACAGAAGGAACCCGCGCTTCGTCCTTTGTGAGGGGCAGACGACGATGGGCCGGCCCACTCGGGCCGGCCCATCGGTGTTTCACGTGAAACACGCGCCGCGTGTGCGGCCGTCTGTGACTACTCGGAGATGAATTCCTCGAGGTCGCGCACGATCGCGGCCTTCGGCTTGGCGCCGACGATGGTCTTGGCGACCTCGCCACCCTGGTAGACGTTCAGGGTCGGGATCGACATGACTCCGTACTTGGCGGCCGTCGCCGGGTTCTCGTCGATGTTGAGCTTGACGATCTCGATCTTGTCGCCGTGCTCCGCGGCGATGGCCTCCAGCGACGGGGCGATCTGGCGGCACGGACCGCACCAGGCGGCCCAGAAGTCCACCAGGACGGGCTTGTCGTTCTTGAGGACGTCCTGGTCGAAGGAGTCGTCGGTCACGTTCTTGAGGGTGCCGGCCACTGTGGGCTCCTTAATCTGTTGTTGCGGTCGGGACGACGGGGTGATCAGACGGTGGCGGCCGCGGTCTCGCTGTCCGCAAGGGCGGCGAGGTAGCGCTCGGCGTCGAGGGCGGCGGAGCAGCCCGTACCGGCTGCGGTGATCGCCTGGCGGTACGTGTGGTCGACGACGTCACCGGCACCGAAGACGCCCGTCACGTTGGTGCGGGTCGACGGGGCGGCGACCTTCAGGTAGCCCTCGCCGTCCAGGTCGAGCTGGCCCTTGAAGAGCTCGGTGCGCGGGTCGTGACCGATCGCGATGAACAGACCGGTCACCGGCAGCTCCGAGGTCTCACCGGTCTTGAGGTTGCGCAGCGTCAGACCGGCCAGCTTCGGGTCGCCCTTGATCTCGGCGACCTCGCTGTCCCAGACGAACTTGATCTTCGGGTCCGCGAAGGCCCGCTCCTGCATCGCCTTGGAGGCACGGAGGCTGTCCCGGCGGTGCACGATGGTGACGGACTTGGCGAAGCGCGAGAGGAAGGTGGCCTCCTCCATCGCGGTGTCGCCACCGCCGATCACGGCGATGTCGTGGTCCTTGAAGAAGAAGCCGTCACACGTCGCGCACCAGGAGACGCCCCGGCCGGAGAGCGTGTCCTCGTTGGGGAGCCCGAGCTTGCGGTGCTGCGAGCCGGTCGTGACGATCACGGCCTTGGCGCGGTGGACCGTGCCGGCGGTGTCCGTGACGGTCTTGATCTCGCCCGTCAGATCGACGGCGACGACATCGTCCGGGACCAGCTCGGCGCCGAAGCGCTCGGCCTGGGCGCGCATGTTGTCCATGAGCTCCGGGCCCATGATGCCGTCCTGGAAGCCGGGGAAGTTCTCGACCTCGGTGGTGTTCATCAGCGCACCGCCCGCGGTGACGGCGCCTTCGAAGACCAGCGGCTTCAGCGACGCGCGCGCGGTGTAGAGCGCCGCCGTGTAGCCGGCGGGCCCAGACCCGATGATGATCACGTTACGGACGTCGCTCACGGCTTGATTCCTCGTCTCTGGAGACTGCTGCGTACCGGTGGGAGCATCTCTCAGTACTCTCACCCCACCCAACGGATCCTAAGGGGCTTCAATTCCCGCTGTGTCAGGGCACACGGTGACCGTGTCCCGGAAGCGGACACCAAGTGATGCCGGAGCGGCGGACCTTGGTGCCACAAGGCGTCAGGGCGGGCGGGCACGGCGCCCGGTGACGGTCGCGTCGGGTGGATCGGAACCCCGTGTCAGGGGGCCTCAGGAACGCGCGTACGACCGCGTCAGCAGCAGCTTGCCGGGTGACGGCGAGGACTGCTTCTCACAGGCGGCGTCGACGAGGTAAGCGGTGACCTTCGTCCTGTCGGAGGCGTCCGACACCACGAGGAGGTAGACGCTCTTCCCCTGGAACGTGCCCCTCTTGGCGGCGAGGAGTACCCCGGGGTCTCCGGTTCCCTGCTCGACGCACTGAGGAACGGCGGGCGTCGGGGTGATCAGGGTCTTCACATCGCCCGGGTCGGTTCCCGCGTCCTGCGACTGGACACCCCAGGGCTTGGCACCCGGCGAGCTCTCACCGGATTCCTTGTTCTTCGCGAGAAGGCCGGCGACCTCACCGCGCAGCGACTTCTCGGAGAAGGTGCCCGGCAGCCCCGACGCGTCCTGGCTGGCCGTCTGAGCCGTCCCGCCGGAGCTGTCACCGCCCAGGGACTGCACGAGGATCGCTCCCAGGCCCAGCGCCAAGGCCGCGAAGGCCGTGGTGAGGAGGATCGTCCGGCGGCGTCCACGGCGTGCACGATGGGAGCGACCGGGTCCGGTGGCACCGCGCGGATGTCCGGCAGGGCCGTCGGTCGTCGACGTTTCACGTGAAACATGAACACGGTCGGCGGCGGTGTCGGCCGTCTCCTCGGGAGCCGAGGCGCTCAGCAGGGCTTCCGCGGCAAGGGCGGCGTCGATGCGTTCAGCGACACCGTCAGGCATGCGGGCGGGGCCCGGAAGGGTGCCGAGTAGCCCGCGGATCTCCTCCAGGGAGTCGTACACCTCGGAACAGAGGGTGCACTCGTCGAGGTGCTGTCGAACGTCCTCGGTGCGGGAAGGCGAGAGCAGACCTTCGGTGAGGTCGGAGATCTCCGCGACGTCCGGGTGCCCGGCCTTGTCCGTCGTGGATGTCACGCCCGCCCACCTCCGCCTTTCACAGCAGCTGAATCGCTTGGCCCTGGGTCGCGGGGACCCGACGACCGAGGTCCCGCTGCGGGTGGGACGGATGTCCCCTGCGTCCGGTTCCGTCCATCGCCCGACTTCTTCGCCTTCTCCTCGCCCGGCTTCTCCGGACGGAGATGGGCGAGGAGGGGAAGCAGCCTGGCTCTGCCGCGGGCGCAGCGGCTCTTCACCGTGCCGGTCGGCACATCGAGGATGCGGGCGGCCTCCGCCACGGGATAGCCCTGCATGTCCACCAGGACGAGGGCGGCGCGCTGGTCCGCGGGGAGCGTGCCGAGCGCGCCGATGAGCTCACGGTGGAGATCCTTGCGCTCGGCCGGCGCGGCGGCGGACTCGTGGGGTTCGAGGAGCTGCTCCAGGCGCTTGGTGTCGTCGACGGGGGACGTCTTCCTGGAGGCCGCCTTGCGGGCCCGGTCCAGGCAGGCGTTCACCGTGATGCGGTGCAGCCAGGTCGTGACGGCCGACTGGCCCCGGAAGGTGTGGGCGGCCCGGTAGGCGGAGACGAGGGCGTCCTGAACGGCGTCAGCGGCCTCCTCGCGGTCTCCCAGCGTCCGCAGGGCCACCGCCCACAGGCGGTCGCGATGACGCCGTACAAGCTCGCCGAAGGCCTCGGGATCGCCCTCCACATGGCGGGCCAGGAGGTCCTGATCGCTTGTCTCACCGCTCGCGGCTTCATCGGCCATCGGACCCCCTCCCCTCCGTCGGCGGCGTCAGCCGGTGAACTTCACATCCGTGATGCCCTGCTTGTAGCCGGCGCCGCTGTACTGGTCGCCGGACGCGTAGGGCATCGCGGTGATCCAGAGCAGCACGTACTGGGCCGGCGTCTTCTTGGTGATCGTGATCTTCGCCGAGTTGCCCGTCGTGGTGATGGTCCCGATCTTCGTCATCGAGTCCACCGGCGTCGAGGAGCTCGTGGAGTCCGTCGCGTAGAGGGTGATCGTGGTGTGGTCACCGACGTAGCGGAGTCCTATCGAAGCCGCCGAGACGGTCTGCTTCGAACCGAAGTCGTAGACGATGCCGACGCCGGGCTTGAAGGCCGGCTTCATCTCCGGGCCGTCGACGAAGCTCCGGCTCCGCCAGTACGTGGAGCTGTCGTTGTCGAAGGTGTTGCCCACGTCCTCGGGTGCCTGGGCGTCGCCCTTCGCCACGTACTCCGTCGCACCCTTGATCGCGATCGGCTTGAGCGGCGTCGTCTTGGCGCCGCCCTTCTCGTTGCCGTCCGTCGTCTGGGTCTTCTTGGTGTCGTCGGGCTTGCCGTGGTCCATCAGGGCGTCCGCGAGCTGCCAACTGCCCAGGCCCAGCGCGGCGATGAGCAGCGCCGAGACGGCCCACTTGAGGGCCGTGCCGGTACGGCTCTGGAGCGGGGGCGGCGGGGTCGGCAAGGGCTGGGTGACGCCAGGACGCGGCGCCTGACGGCCGTACGTGCCCTGCTGGTACGTCGTGCGCTGGTACTCCGGCGGCGCGGTGAACGCGGGCTCCGGCGGGCGGATGCGGGGCATCTCGCCGATCGCCTTCACCAGCTCCTCCGGCGTGGTGCACGGGGACTCGTGGCGGGAGGCGGTGGCACCGTCGTTGGCGAGCGCGCGCATGGCGAGTTCCGACAGGCCCCGGTGGACGCCCGCGCGCACCTGGTCGGGTGCGATGAGGCCGACGCCCTTGGGCAGCCCCGAGAGGCCGTACGCGTCGTTCTCGTACGGCCAGCGCTGGGTGAGGGAGGCGTACAGCAGTGCGCCGATCGCCTCCGTGTCGGTGCGCTGCGGGGTGTCCGAACTGATGCCGCGCAGTGCAGCGTTCACGGCGAGCCCGCGGATGCGCCACTGGCCGGTGGACGTGCGCAGCACGGCGCCCGGGGTCAGCTTGAGATGGGCGAGGCCCTCGCGGTGCGCGGCGGCCATGGCCCCCGAGACCTGACTGACCATCTGGTAGGCCTCGTGCACCTCGAGGGGACCCGAGGCGAGGAGGGCGGTGAGTTCGGTGGCGTCCGGCAGCCACTCGTGCACCACGTAGACGAGGTCGTTCTCCTCGACCGCGTCCAGCACCTGGACGAACCGCGGGTCGCCCAGCAGGGCGGACGAACGGGCCGCCGCCAGTACCGAGCGGGCACGTGGATGGTCGGCGGGCAGGAGGTGCACCCCGACGGCACGCCGGAGTTTTTCGTCCATCGCGCGCCAACTGCTGAAACCGTCCAGTCGGGTGACGCACTCTTCCAGGCGATAGCGCCTTGCGAGTTTGTGGCCGCTGTGCAGTTCGGGCGGTGAGGCCTTTCCGGGACCTTCGGTCCCGCCGCTCCCCTGTGCCTCTTCGCTGTCCGTGTCCCGCTCCCGGTCGAGGGCCACCCCGTCGGACGTGGTTTGGTCCGCCTTGGCGGTCAGCGGCTTGTCACCGCTGTTGTCTGCCACGTCGACGGCAGCCGTGCTCCGTTCCGCCACCGTCGTCCCTGCCTCCCCATCCATTGCGCGCTGTCCGACGCAGAAACCAATTGTGCCCACAGTCCGGCGCTATGCACGACACACGGCGACGGACGATGGTTGTGCGCGTACCCCCGCCTCAGCGCCCCAGACGCCCGCGGACCATCCCGACCATTGAGTTGAGTTCTTCGATGCGCATCTTGCGTGCGGCGACGTAGAAGACACCGAGCAGGGCGATCGAACCGACGACGAGCGCCGCGATCGAACCGATCGCGCCGTGCCCGAGCACCCGGGTGATCGCGAAGCCTACGGCGCCGCCCACCACGGCGCCAGGGACGGAGGCCAGGCACAGGCGCGCGTAGGTGCGCAGCACGCGGGCGCCGTCCAGATCGCCGCCCAGCCGCTTGCGCAGCCGCTGCCAGGCCACTCCGACGCCCACGGCGTACGCCAGCCCGTACGCGCCGGCCATGCCGACGACCGCCCACTGCGCGGGCAGGATCACGTAACAGACGGCGGAGGCTGCCGCGTTCACGGCGGCCACGATGACCGTGTTGTAGAAGGGGGTGCGGGTGTCCTCGTAGGCGTAGAAGCCACGCAGGACCACGTACTGCACCGAGAACGGGATCAGACCGAGCGCGAAGGCCATGAGGACGTAGCCCTGGGACTGCGCGGCCGAGATGCCGCTGGAGCCGAAGAGCAGGGTGCACATGGGGATGCCCAGGGCGAGGAACATGAAGGCCACCGGGACGATCGCGACCGCCGAGGTCCGCAGACCCTGCGAGATGTCGTCACGGACGGCTCCCGGGTCACCGTCGTGGGCCGCGCGCGAGATCCGCGGAAGCATGGCCGCCATGACGGAGACCGTGATGATCGCCTGCGGCATTCCCCAGATCAGCTGGGCGTTGGCGTAGGCCAGGATGCCCGCCCCGTCCTTGCCGGAGGCCTTGCCCGCCGCGGTGGCGAGCTGGGTGACGACGAGGACGCCTGCCTGGTTGGCGAGGACGAAGAGCACGGTCCACTTGGCGAGCTTGACGGCCTTGCCGAGGCCGTGGCCCCGCCAGTCGAAGCGCGGACGGAACCGGAAGCCGGCTTCCCGCAGGTACGGCACCATCGCCGTGGCCTGGACGACCAGGCCGAGCAGGGTGCCGATGCCCAGCAGACGGAGGCCGTCCGGCGGGATGTTGTTCACCGTCATGCCGCTGTGGCGGGACGTTCCGTAGACCCACAGGAACATGCCGAACGTGAAGATCATGACGATGTTGTTCAGGACCGGGGTCCACATCATCGCGCCGAACTTCCCGCGGGCGTTGAGGATCTGTCCCATCACCACGTGCACGCCCATGAAGAAGATCGTGGGCAGGCAGTACCGGGCGAAGGTGACGGCCACGTTGTCGGACGCCGGGTCGCTCGCGATGGAGTTCGACATCAGCTGGATCAGCAGCGGCGCGATGAAGACCGCGGCCGTGACGATCACGCCGAGGGCGACCATGACGACCGTCAGCAGGCGGTTGGCGTACGCCTCGCCCCCGTCGTCGTCCTCCTTCATGGACCGCACCAGCTGGGGCACGAAGACCGAGTTGAGGCCGCCGCCGACGGTGAGGATGTAGATCATCGTCGGCAGGGTGTACGCGACGGTCCACGCGTCACCGAGGGTCGCCGCTCCCAGAGCGGCGGTGATGATCATGGTCCGTACGAAGCCGGTCAGACGGGACACCAGGGTGCCCGCCGCCATCACGGCGCTCGACTTCAGCAAACCGGAGGCACGGCCGCCGGACTTCGCCGGAGCGGCCGCGGGCGGCTGGACGGCGGCCGGAGCCGGTTCGGGGGCGGGTGCCGGTACCCCGGCGGCCGCGGAGGAGGCGTAGGCCTGACGGACGCCGCCCTGCTGCTGGTCGCGGAAGAGGTGAGCGAAGGCGTCCGGCTCATGCTGCTCCTCCCCGGCCTGCGTCACGAGATCGTCCACACCCACGTACTGGGTGGTCCGGGCGTCGTCGCCGTACGGCAGGTGACGCGTCGGCCCCGACGGCTCGGGAGGAGGTGTCTGGGCCCACAGCCGGGGGTCGGGAGCGTACTGCGAGGCCGGCGGCTGCGCGTACAGGGGCTGCTGGGGGGCGTACGCTCCGGGCGCCGGCGGGGGGTGCGCGGCACGGTCGTAGAACGCCTCGGCCACCGGGTCCTGGGCCGAGAGGTCCTGAGCCCGGTACGGATCCTGGTCGTAGGCGTCCTGGAGGTACATGTCCGCGGGCGAGCCCTGCGGCATGTGAGCGTTCTCCGGCGTGCCCTCGGGGTGGCCGGAGCGGCCCGCGTCACGGCCCGGGTGGTCCTCGGGGTAGCCCGAGGTTCCCGCGCCCTGGCCGCGGTCACCGTCGTACGGCGCGTTCATGGTTACCCCACCTCATCGTCCCCGGGCCCACCGGCCACGACATCGCTCAACGGTCCACTCTCTCACCCGCGTCCGACGGGTCGGCGCTTTCCGGTGCGGTGTCCGGTGTCGGGTCACTCGGCTGCTCCGGGTCGTCTGCCCCTGACTCCGACCCGGAAGCCCGTTCGGGCCCGGCCGCGGAGTCCTCGGTGGAGTCAGTGTCCACGGTGCCTTCCGCGTCCTCACTCCCACCCCCTGTCTCGGGGCCGTTCTCCGCGTCCTCCTCGGCCTGCCGGGCCGCGGCGCGCTTGCGCTGCGTGTACATCCGGAAACCGGCGAGCACGAGGAGCAGGACGCCGCCGCCGATGACGAGCATCACGGTGGAGGTGATCTCGGTGACCTTCACCTCGAAGGGAACCGGGTCGCCGTACGGCTGCCCGTCCTCCGTGTAGAGCTGGGCGACGACCTGCACCGGGCCGTTGGCCTGGGTGGACGTCGTGAACTTGACCGACTGGCTGTGCTCGCCCGCGACCTGGATCGGCTGCTCGTCGTACGGGCCGTTGTGGATCTTGAGTCGGGTGGGCTGCTGCGAGGTGAGGCGCAGCACCAGATGGCCGACGCCCTGCACCAGGTTGTTCTGGACGGTCACGGGGATCGTGGCGCTGCGCCCGGAGAGCTTCGCGTCCGACTTCTGGATGAGATGGACCAGGCCCGTGAGCCCGTCGAGGTACGTCTCCACGCCCTGCCGGAAGTCCGCCGCCTCCGTGGCACGGCCGCGCCAGGAGGAGGACATCCCCCGGTCTATGGCCCGTCCGAAGGGCGTGACCACCCGGGACTCGTCACTCAGGATCATCCGGAACTTGTCGAGCTTGGCCTGGGTCGCCTGGATCCGCTCGAACGCGGAGCGCGGCAGCTCACGGTGGCGCAGCGACGAGGGGTACGCGGACGCGGGCGGCACCTTGGTGGTGGCGCCGGGGTCCGGCTTGGCCTTGGCGGCCTCGGTCAGCCCCTGGGACTGCGACCAGTTCCCCTGCTGGAGCGCGCGCAGCCCCTCGGCCATGGACTGTGCCTGGCTGGCCGTGGGCATGCGCTGAGGGGCGACGACGATGCTGCGCTCGTTCTTGGACTCCTGAAGATTGATCATCAGGCTCTGCGCGAGGAAGTCCTGGACGGCGAGCGTCGAGTCGCCCGCCTTCATCATGTCGCCCTGGAACGCGGTCGACAGTCGCTCGTCCGCGACCACCGCCGTGGTGCCGCCGCCGATCGGGCGGGCGGCGCTCGGGGTGTAGGACAGCCCGCCGGTCTCGCGCAGGCTGTCGCTGCGGGCGATCACCTTGTCCGCGCCGGCCGACGTGGCCACCTTGATGATCGAAGGGTCCACCGCGCCGTCCGCGGGCCAGGCGAAGTCCGTGCTCGGCTTCACGTGGACGATCGTCTCCACCGTGCCGGCCGCCACGTCGGTGGCGTCCTTGAGGTGGCTCAGGGAACCGGTGACGTCCTTGCCGTGGTGGGCGAGCGAGGCGAGATCGGGGTCGGCGAACGGGAGGGCGACGACGCTCTGGCCCTGGACCGTCTTCTCCAGCTTGTCGAGCCAGGCGTTGGCGACGGCCTGGTTCCTGCCGGCCACGGTCGTGCCGTCCTCCTGCTGGATCCGGTAGCCGCCCCGCATCGCGTCCACGGAGGCCAGCAGATCCGGGTCGAGGACCCAGGTGACGTCGAGGTCGCTGCCCAGCGACAGGAGCTGGTCCAGGCGTCCGCCCGGCGAGATCTCCTTGGCCAGGTCGTCGTTCTTGAAGACGGGCGTCTGCTGGGCGTCGGAACCGGTCTGCGCCGTGAGGTGCACGGTGGAGATCAGCGGCCAGAGGTACGTCGTCTTCGTCTTGGTGTCCGCCCCGTCGGGCTGCCACGGCAGGAAGGTCCGCTTGATCCCGAGGACCTGGTCCCAGGGCTGGGCGGTGGTCCGGCCCGTCAGCGACACGCCGAGCTGGTAGACGCCGTCGGCGCCGAGATCGAGATCCTTGACGGGCACCGAGATGCTGAAGTGCTGAGAGCTGCCGGCGGCGAGCTTGGCGACCTGCGCGACGTACTTGCCGCCGACCTCCAGCGGGTCGAGGCCGGGCTGGAAGCTGGTGCGCCGGGCCGCGGTGTCGATGGCGGTCCGGGTGGTCAGGGACGGCCCCACGCGGAGGCCCACGTGGGCGTCCGTGACCGTCTGCTTGCTCGTGTTGGTGACCGACCCCGAGACCGTGACCGTGTCGCCGTTCGTGGGGGCGCTGGGGCTCAGCGAGTCGAGGCTGACGTCCACCGGGCCGGACGCGCCCACGGCGGTGGCCGCAGAGGCCTTCTCGGCGGCCTGGGAGGGCGTACTCAGGGGCAGCTGGAGCAGCCCCGCCAGCAGCGGCGCCCCGGCCAGCAGTGCACCGCTGCGCCGGAGCCACCGGCGGGCAGGTGAGGGACTCGTCCCTTGGAAGTCTGCCGCCTCGGCCACGCGCTCGCCCGTCCCTCGTCGTCGTCAGTGGTCGTCGGAATGTGCGTCCACGCATGGTAACGAGGTGCGCTGAGAGTAAGTGCCGCGGAGTGGTCCGCAAGATCACGGATCAGAGCCGACTGTCCTGTATGTACGCCTATTCTGCGGGAAAAGATGTGGGGCACGGGTGTGGGATTTATCCATGCGCTCCCCCTGGCCGCGGCCACGTACCCTTTTCTGTTGTGCCGAACGCCAACGAAGACCATTCCAGTGCCCTGAGTCAGGTGCAGACCCGCGCGGTGAGCGAACTGCTGCGGGTGTCTCCCGTCGCCGACGAGCTCGCCCGCCGATTCCAGGAGGCCGGGTTCTCGCTCGCCCTGGTCGGCGGCTCGGTCCGGGACGCGCTCCTCGGCCGGCTCGGCAACGACCTGGACTTCACGACGGACGCCCGGCCCGAGGACGTCCTCAAGATCGTCCGGCCCTGGGCGGACGCCCTGTGGGAGGTCGGGATCGCCTTCGGCACGGTCGGCGCCCAGAAGGACGCCCGCGTGGGCGACGCGGTCCAGTCGTTCCAGATCGAGATCACGACGTACCGCTCCGAGGCGTACGACCGGACCTCGCGCAAGCCGGAGGTCTCCTACGGCGACTCCATCGACGAGGACCTCGTGCGCCGCGACTTCACGGTGAACGCGATGGCCGTCGCGCTGCCGGAGAAGGAGTTCATCGACCCGTACGGCGGTCTGGACGACCTGGCCGCACGCGTCCTGCGCACCCCGGGCACCCCGGAGGCCTCCTTCTCCGACGACCCGCTGCGGATGATGCGGGCGGCACGGTTCGCCGCGCAGCTCGACTTCGAGGTGGCCCCCGAGGTCGTTGCCGCCATGACGGACATGGCCGGACGTATCGAGATCGTCTCCGCCGAGCGGGTACGGGACGAGCTGAACAAGCTGATCCGTTCCGCCCACCCCCGCAAGGGTCTGAAGCTGCTCGTGGACACCGGGCTCGCCGAGCACGTGCTCCCCGAGCTCCCCGCGCTGCGCCTGGAGCGTGACGAGCACCACCGGCACAAGGACGTCTACGAGCACACGCTGATCGTGCTGGAGCAGGCGATGGCGCTGGAGGAGGACGGGCCCGACCTGACCCTCCGGCTCGCCGCGCTGCTCCACGACATCGGCAAGCCGCGGACGCGCCGCTTCGAGGAGGACGGGCGGGTCTCCTTCCACCACCACGAGATGGTGGGCGCGAAGATGACCAAGAAGAGGATGACGGCGCTCAAATACTCCAACGACCTCGTCAAGGACGTCTCACGTCTGGTCGAACTGCATCTGCGCTTCCACGGGTACGGCACCGGTGAGTGGACGGACTCCGCCGTCCGCCGCTATGTGCGCGACGCGGGCCCGCTGCTCGACCGTCTCCACAAGCTGACTCGTTCCGACTGCACCACGCGCAACAAGCGCAGGGCGACCGCACTCTCCCGTGCCTATGACGGGCTGGAGGAGCGCATCTCCCAGCTCAAGGAGCAGGAGGAGCTCGACGCGATCCGCCCCGACCTCGACGGCAACGAGATCATGGAGATCCTGGGCATCGGCCCCGGCCCCGCGATCGGCCAGGCCTACAAGTTCCTGCTGGAGCTGCGCCTGGAGAACGGGCCGATGGAGCATGACGCCGCGGTGGCGGCACTCAAGGAGTGGTGGTCCGAACAGGGCTGAGACGGGGCTGGGCCGTCATGTTTCACGTGAAACATGACGGCCCAGCCGCGGAAGCCAAACGGTCAGCGAGTCATTGTGCTGTCCTGGGGCCTACACGTTCTGGAGTGAACTGTTGACGAGCTTGCCGTAGATATCGGCCCTCATCCACTGCTTCTTGTCGAACTGCCAGTTGCTTCCCCTGATCAGCACGCCGCCTTCCCATATGACCGAAGCGTCGGCATCGTGTCCGCTGCTGCAGTGGCCGCCAAGCGGGCACCACCTCCAGCCGCTCAGCACCTTCTTTGGTGTGCTTTTGGAAATGCTGATGACACCAGTGATGTTCGTCTTGCCTGCATCGGCATAGTTCACCTTGGTGATGTCCCGCCCATTGCTGTGGAAGTTCTCCCAGAGGCTGAGCTTGATCACCTTGATGCCCAGGAACTTTACATAGGTCGTGTAGGTCACCGTGTGGTTTCCACTGGGCAGGGGCCGGGCCGCGGCCGCGGCGGTCCCGCTGATGGTGCTCTCGTGTCCCATGACGACGTCCCCCTTGCGGAGCGAAGTCGTGCTGTTGGTGTTCCGGGACCGGACGGACAGGCTCTTGCCCTGTTCCGCGGCCTTGTCGAGGAATGACTTGTACAGGGCCGGGTCGTGCAGGTAGCCGATGAACTTGGCCTGCTCGGTCGGCGTCAGGCGCTGGAACTTCTTGAGTGCGTCAGCGGCGCCGTCTTCGCCGGAGTGGCGCAGGTAGTTGGCGTACGTGGCCGGAGTGGCAGCGGGATCGCTATGCCTTGTTGCGGTCTGAGTGACTTCGGCGGCTGAAACCTGCGATGCCGTGGCGGTGAGGAGAGCAACGGCACTGAGTGCCGCCGCCAGGCCATGCGCGGTGCGCGTCTTCATCATGTTCCCCGATTTCTGAAGCGAAGATCTCTCAGTCGTGGTGCCGAGCTGGTCAGTGCCGGGCACGCGACGAGATGCTTCCAACCAGATCGCCTCGGGGGCAAGGCATTTGAGGTTGTTCAGAGCGACAGGTGGCGGTCGATGTCACCGGAGTCGATATGGCGAGGGGGCGGTGTTTCACGTGAAACACCGCCCCCTCCGATCGCGTTTCCGTCGGCTACTTGCTCGAGCCCAGGCAGAGGGTGAAGGACTCGCCGGTTTCCTTCCACGTCAGGGTCGCCGTCGTGCCCGCGACGTTCTGGCATGTCAGTGAGGGAAGGGAGGCGCCGTCGGCCTTCTTGAGGACCTTGTGCGTGGCCTTGGAGTCGGAGCAGTCCACCTGGATGACATCCGGGTTGTCGTCCGACCCCTTGTTGTAGAGACAGTCGCCCACGGCCAGCTTCTTGGCGTCTTCACTGTCGTTGTGAATCAGCCAGCCGCCCACGACGACCGCGAGGCCCGCAAGGCCCAGAACTATGCGCAGGTACTGCCTGAAGCCGCGCTTCGGCCGCTGCGGCGGGACCGGGGCGAAGCCGGCGGTCGACTGCTGGGGGAATCCGGGCTGGGCCGGGTGGGGCGGGTAGGGCTGCTGGCCGAACGGCGCCTGGCCCTGGGGCGGCTGACCGTAGGGCGGCTGCTGGCCCTGGGCGAACGGGTTCTGGCTCTGAGGCGGCGGAGTTGTCACTTGGGGGTCCCCCTGGAACATAGGTGCGTGAAGCGAAAGTAAGACGCACGTAAGTTAGCGGGCCCCTGTGACAACGCAGTAGCCAGAAGTGGCTCTGTGGCACTGATGTGACACTTACTGGAGCTCAAAGCGGGCCATAGCGACCGCAATCCAGGCGTACACCGCCGCCACCGTGAGGACGAGGGAAACGGACCGTCCGTCAGAAGGCAGCATCAGCGCGGCCACCGCGGCCGCTCCGACGAAGGCGACGTTGAACAGGACGTCGTAGAGGGAGAAGACCCGGCCGCGGAACCCGTCGTCCACGGCGGACTGCACGATGGTGTCCGTGGCGATCTTCGCGCCCTGTGTGGTCACCCCCAGCATGAACGCGGCGCCCAGCGTGGGGGCGGGAGCGAACGGAAGGCAGAGCGCGGGTACCAGGACCGCGGCGGCACCGGCGCACACCGCGATCCACCGGCCCGGGCCCAGCCGTCCGACCGCCCAGGGGGTCACCAGGGCCGCGACGAAGAAGCCGGCTCCGGAGACGCCCACGGCCAGCCCCAGGAGAGCGAGCCCCCCGTTCGAGCCGGCCGCCCACGCGTAGCGGCACAGCATCAGCACCATGACCGTCAGGGCGCCGTAGCAGAAGCGCATCAGGGTCATCGTCATGAGGGCCCAGGCCGCCTCCCGCCGAGGGGGCTCCGCCAGATGCCGCACGCCTCCCGCCAGTCCGCGCGCGGTACCGGCGAGCGCGGTGCCCACGTACGGGCGCACCCGGTCCTGGTCGGGCCCGAGAATCTCCGGGGCGATCCGCAGCGAGGCGAGGGCCGCGCACAGATAGAGGGCGGCTCCCACGAGGACCACCGCCGCGTCGGAGTCCGCGACGACCAGCCGTACGACGAACGCGAGCGCCGCCCCCACGGTGGCCGCGAGCGTTCCGGCCGTCGGGGAGAGGGAGTTGGCCAGCACCAGCCGGTCGCTGTCCACGACACGGGGCAGCGCGGCCGACAGTCCGGCCAGGACGAAGCGGTTGACGGCGGTGACACAGAGCGCGGAGGTGTAGAAGAGCCAGTCGGGCGTCCGGCTCAGGATCAGCACGGCCGTCCCGCACGCCAGCGCCGAGCGCAGCAGATTCCCGTACAGGAAGACCTGCCGGCGCCGCCAGCGGTCGAGGAGGACGCCCGCGAAGGGACCGATCAGGGAGTACGGGAGGAGCAGCACCGCCATCGCCGAGGCGATGGCGGCCGCCGAGGTCTGTTTCTCCGGAGAGAAGACCACGTAGGTGGCCAGCGCGACCTGATAGACGCCGTCGGCTCCCTGGGACAGCAGACGCACGCCGAGCAGGCGTCTGAATCCCTGGAAGCGCAGGAGGACGCGCAGGTCACGCACGACGGCCATGGGTCACACCCTCACATACGAGGAGGGTCCCCGGGCAGTAAGCCCGGGGACCCTCCTCAGCAGCGAGCACGGAATCGTGCTTAGCGCTCGACCTCGCCCTTGATGAACTTCTCGACGTTGGCGAAGGCCTCGTCGTCGAAGTACTGGACCGGCGGGGACTTCATGAAGTAGCTCGACGCGGAGAGGATCGGGCCGCCGATACCGCGGTCCTTGGCGATCTTCGCGGCGCGCACGGCGTCGATGATGACACCGGCCGAGTTCGGGGAGTCCCACACCTCGAGCTTGTACTCGAGGTTCAGCGGGACGTCGCCGAAGGCGCGGCCCTCGAGGCGGACGTACGCCCACTTGCGGTCGTCGAGCCAGGCCACGTAGTCCGAGGGACCGATGTGGACGTTCTTCTCGCCCAGCTCACGGTCGGGGATCTGCGAGGTGACGGCCTGCGTCTTCGAGATCTTCTTGGACTCGAGGCGGTCACGCTCGAGCATGTTCTTGAAGTCCATGTTGCCGCCGACGTTGAGCTGCATGGTGCGCTCGAGACGGACACCGCGGTCCTCGAACAGCTTCGCCATCACGCGGTGCGTGATGGTCGCGCCGACCTGCGACTTGATGTCGTCGCCGACGATCGGGACGCCGGCCTCGGTGAACTTGTCCGCCCACTCCTTGGTGCCGGCGATGAAGACCGGGAGGGCGTTGACGAAGGCGACCTTGGCGTCGATGGCGCACTGGGCGTAGAACTTCGCCGCGTCCTCGGAACCGACGGGCAGGTAGCAGACGAGGACGTCGACCTGCTTGTCCTTGAGGATCTGGACGACGTCGACCGGCGCCTCGGCGGACTCCTCGATGGTCATGCGGTAGTACTTACCGAGACCGTCCAGGGTGTGACCGCGCTGGACCGTGACGCCCTTGTTCGGGACGTCGCAGATCTTGATGGTGTTGTTCTCGCTGGCACCGATGGCGTCGGAGAGGTCGAGGCCGACCTTCTTCGCATCGACGTCGAACGCGGCGACGAACTCGACGTCACCGACGTGGTAGTCGCCGAACTGGACGTGCATCAGTCCGGGCACCTTGGTCGCCGGGTCGGCGTCCTTGTAGTACTCGACGCCCTGAACGAGCGAGGCGGCGCAGTTGCCCACGCCGACGATGGCTACGCGAACCGAACCCATTCCGGTTGCTCCCTGTGTCTATCGGTGAGACCCCGAACGGGTCTCACGTGGCGGTGTCGTCGGACGGATCCGGCCGGGGGCTGTCCCGGTGCCGGGGCAGGCCGCCCGTCTCTCCAGATGTGTTGTCCTGCTGAGCGGAGCCTTCGAAGCCGGGACGTTGGACGTCCCGTCCGGCCCGCTCGCTCTCGATGAGCTCGTTCAGCCAGCGCACTTCGCGCTCCACGGACTCCATTCCGTGGCGCTGGAGCTCAAGCGTGTAGTCGTCGAGGCGCTCCCGGGTGCGCGCCAGCGAGGCGCGCATCTTCTCGAGGCGCTCCTCCAGACGGCTGCGGCGACCTTCCAGTACGCGCATGCGTACATCGCGTGACGTCTGTCCGAAGAACGCGAAGCGAGCGGCGAAGTGCTCGTCCTCGTACGCGTCGGGACCCGTCTGCGCGAGAAGCTCCTCGAAGTGATCCTTACCTTCCGCCGTCAATCGGTAGACGATCTTGGCTCGACGTCCGGCCAGCGTTGCCGTCAGGGCGTCTTCGGGTGTGGATCCTGATTCCTCGATCAACCAGCCGTTGGCGACCAGCGTCTTGAGGCACGGGTAGAGCGTTCCGTAGCTGAAGGCACGGAACACACCCAGTGACGTATTGAGTCGTTTGCGTAGCTCATAGCCGTGCATCGGGGACTCGCGGAGCAGGCCGAGTACGGCGAACTCGAGGATCCCGGCACGCCGGCTCATCGTCGCCTCCTCCCTGTCGCTGTCCCGTCGGCACGGTCTTTATGCCGTGCTGATGTATCGACTCGATACATCAGCACGATAGAACGGCGCTGCGCATGCGACAAGGGGGAACAGAGTGAACGGCGTCACATCACCGATTCATACGAAGCAAGTTGCCTGATTTGGGGTGAACTTCGGCCCTAGGTGTGTTTTGACGGTGCGTACTCTGTGCGGGATGGACAACCACCGGGAACCGAGTGACGACTGAGTACGTCAACGTCTTTGGTGCAGTACGGGTGAATGCGCAATCGACCGCATCCGTACTTCGGGGGGACCGGAAACCAGCCGCCGTTTCCAGGCGCGCAAAGGTGCGCCTGCCCGAGGAGTAATCGTTCGATGAGCGAGCACCGTCGCAAACCGCCGCAGCCGCAGGGCGGCGGACGTGCCGCGGCCCGGCGCGGCCAGCCGCAGCCAGGCCCGTCCGCAGGCCACCGCGATGCACCGCGAGACGCCACCGGGTCTCCTTCCGATCCGTATGGCCCGGGGGGTGAAGAGACCCCGTTCGGCAGCCGTGCCGAGGCACGGCGCGCCACGCAGCGCGGAAACGGCGGCGGCCGGCGCAGAGCCGCCGACGGCGCCGGTGCCGGTGGTCCCGGAGGAGGAGGGGGCGGCCGCCGCGGCGGTCCCCCGGGACCGGGCGGACCCGGGCGTGGCCGAGGCCGCGCTCCCGAGCCCGCCAGAAAGCGCATCATCGACTACCCGCGCGCGGGCCGCTACGGCGCCGCGCGCTGGGTGCCGTCCTGGAAGCTCGTGACCGGCCTGTTCATCGGCTTCACCGGCAGCCTGGTCGTGGCCGCGGGTGTCGGGTACGCCCTGGTGGGCATTCCGGACATCGGCAAGACCGCCAAGGCCCAGAACAACGTCTACTACTACGCCGACGGCAGCGAGATGGTCGCCACGGGTGGTGAGGCCAACCGCCAGATCATCAGCTACGCGCAGATCCCCAAGGAGATGCGGTGGGCGGTGATGTCGGCCGAGAACAAGACGTTCGAGACCGACAGCGGCGTCGACCCGATGGGTATCGCCCGCGCCTTCGTGAACATGGCCAAGGGCGGCCAGACGCAGGGTGGCTCCACCATCACCCAGCAGTACGTGAAGAACGCGATGCTCGAGGACCAGTCGCAGACGATCTCCCGCAAGCTCAAGGAGCTCTTCGTCTCGATCAAGGTCGGGGCCAAGGTGCCCAAGGAAGACATCATGGCCGGCTACCTGAACTCCGCGTACTACGGGCGTAACGCCTACGGTATCCAGGCCGCCGCGCACGCCTACTTCAACAAGGACGCCACCAAGCTGGATCCCAGCCAGTGCGCGCTCCTCGCCTCCGTCCTCAAGGGCGCCACGTACTACGACCCCGCCGGCGCCCCCGGGATCGACCCGGTCAACGCCACCGCGGAGAAGAACCGCGCGCGTGCCGAGGCCCGCTGGGGGTGGATCCTCGACGAAGAGGTCAAGGACGGCCGTCTGAGCGCGGCGGTCCGGGCCAAGTACACCAAGTTCCCCCAGACCCAGTCCCCGCGCTCCAACGCGGCGCTCGGCGGGCAGGTGGGTTACCTGGTCGACCTGGCCAACACGTACCTGGTCAAGAACAGCGACAAGACCGGGATCACCGAGGAGAAGCTCCGGACCGGCGGCTACCAGATCCACACAACCTTCGACAAGCGCAAGGTCGCCGCGCTCGAGGCCGCGGTGAAGAAGGTGCAGAAGGCCAACATCAAGCCCAAGCTGCGGCCGAACAACGACAAGTACGTCCAGTTCGGCGGTGCGTCCGTCGACCCGTCCACCGGCGCCATCGAGGCCATCTACGGCGGTGCGGACGCGACCAAGCACTTCACCGACAACGCCGACCAGACCGGTGCCCAGGTGGGTTCGACCTTCAAGCCCTTCGTCCTGGCGGCGGCCATGACCTGGGGTGTCAGGGATCCCAAGGGAGGCCCGGAGCAGGCGCAGGACGAGCGCACCATCGCGTCGCCCAAGAGCCTGTACAGCGGCAAGAACAAGCTCAAGATCAAGGACTACAACGGGACCGACTGGACGGACGACAAGGGCAAGGAGTGGCTCCAGACGAACGACGGCGGGGAGTCCGTCAACCCGCCGACCTACCAGATCGACCTGCGTGAGGCCATGCGCCTGTCGGTCAACTCCGCCTATGTCCAGCTGGGCATGGACGTCGGCCTGGACAAGGTGAAGGACTCGGTCCTGCGCGCGGGCATCAAGGAGTCCAGCCTCGCCAGCTCCAGGTTCCCCTCGTTCTCCCTGGGCACCTCCTCCCCGAGCGCGATCCGTATGGCCGGGGCGTACGCCACCTTCGCGGCCAGCGGCAAGCAGCGGGACCCCTACTCGGTGGACAAGGTGACCAGCAAGGACGGCACGGTCTTCCAGCACGACCGCATCGCGAAGACCGTGGAGGCCTTCACCCCGCAGGTCGCCGACAACGTGACCGACGTCCTGCGGACCGTGGTCGAGAAGGGCACCGGCACCAACGCCCAGCTGCCGGGCCGTGAGGTGGCCGGCAAGACCGGTACCACCGACGGCAACAAGTCGGCCTGGTTCGTCGGGTACACCCCGCAGCTGTCCACGGCGATCGGCATGTACCGCCTGGACGACAACGAGAACAACAAGAACCGCGAGTTCCTCCAGATGTACGGAACGGGTGGCGAGAAGACCATCCACGGTGCCTCGTTCCCGTCCCAGATCTGGCGGGACTACATGATGGTCGCGCTCCAGGGCCAGAAGGCCGAGACCTTCCCGGTGCCCGAGGACATCGGTACGGTCCTCAACGACGCTCCGAGCCCCTCGCCGTCGCCCTCGGCCTCCGAGAGCGCCACCGAGAGCCCGAGCCCGACCCCCAGTGCGACGCTGACGTCCCCCTCGCCCACGCCGAGTTCGACGTGCAGGAAGTTCGACTGGAACTGCAACAACAACGGCGGTACCACCACGGGCGGTGTCGACACGGGTGGTGTCGACACGGGTGGTGTCGACACCGGTGGCACCGACGGAGGTGTGAGCAGCTCGCCCTCGGCGACGGCCACCACCGGGAACAGCAGAGGCAACGGCAACGGCAACGGAACCATCTTCGGAAGTTCCGGCTGACGGTCGCCGTCCACCCTTCGCGCGTGCGCCCTGCGGGGAGCACGCGCGAAGCCGTTTCCGGGGTCGTCCCCGGTCCCGTTCTCAGACTCGTACGGCAGGATGTGCGGCATGCCCAGTGCAGAGACGACGCGAGTGAGCGTTCACGAGCCGGAGCTGGTGCGGCCGACCAGGGATGACGAGATCGCCGCCGGCGCCAGTGAGCTGTTCGGCGGACCCATCGGGAGGCGGGCCCTGCTCGGGACGTCCTGGTGGACGCCCGTACGGGTCGTCGCGCTGGTGATGATCGGCATGTTCGCCCTCGGGATGGTCCAGAAGATCCCGTGCTACGACGGCGGCTGGTTCTTCGGAGCGAGTTCGCAGTACACGCACGCGTGCTACTCGGACATCCCGCACCTCTATCAGGGGCGGGGCTTCGCCGACGGCCTGGTGCCGTACTTCGACAAGATCCCCGGCGACATGGACTACCTCGAATACCCGGTGCTGACCGGCGTGTTCATGGAGGTCGCGGCCTGGCTCACCCCGGGCGGCGGGAGCATCCAGCACCAGGAGCAGGTCTACTGGATGGTCAACGCCGGGATGCTGATGGTGTGCGCGGCGGTCATCGTCGTCTGCACCGCCCGCACCCACCGCCGTCGCCCCTGGGACGGCCTCCTGGTCGCCCTGGCGCCCGCGTTCGCGCTCACGGCCACGATCAACTGGGACCTGCTCGCCGTGGCCCTGCTGGCCGCCGCGATGCTCATGTGGTCCCGCGGACGCGCCCTGGCCTTCGGGGTGCTGCTCGGCCTCGCCACGGCCGCCAAGTTCTACCCGTTCCTGCTCCTCGGGCCGCTCTTCCTGCTGTGCTGGCGCACCGGCAGGTGGCGTGAGTTCGGTACGGCGCTGCTCGGCGCCGTCGGTGCCTGGCTGGCCGTGAACCTGCCCGTCATGTACCTCGCGCCCGAGGGCTGGGCGAAGTTCTACAGCTTCAGCCACGACCGCGGCGTCGACTTCGGTTCGGTCTTCCTGTTCGTCTCGCAGTGGCTGAAGATCGCGATCACGCCGGACACGGCCAACACCTGGGCGCTGGCCCTGATGCTGGTCATCTGCGCGGGTCTGAGCGCCGTCACGCTCGCCGCCCCGCGGCGCCCCCGGTTCGCCCAGCTGGCGTTCCTGATCATCGCGGCCTTCATCCTCACGAACAAGGTCTACTCGCCGCAGTACGTGCTCTGGCTGGTGCCGCTCGCGGTGCTGGCCCGGCCGCGCTGGCGGGACTTCCTGGTCTGGCAGGCCTGCGAGGTCGCGTACTTCCTGGGCATCTGGCTGTACCTCGCCTACACGACCAGCGGTGACGCCCACAAGGGCCTGCCGACCGACGGCTACCAGGTCGCCATCGCCGTCCACGTGCTGGGGACGCTGTACCTGTGCGCGATGGTCCTGCGGGACATCTTCCGGCCGGAGCACGACGTGGTGCGCCGAAGTGGCGACGACGATCCCTCGGGAGGCGTCTTCGACGGCGCGGAGGACGTCTTCGTCCTCGGCGCGGCCGCCCACCGTCCGCGGCACGCGGCCCACTTCGACGCCGTCCCCCTGGACGGCGGGCGTGAGGAGCCGGCACCCGGAGACCGTTCGCTCTGAGCGAACAGGGCGCTAGGGCGTCGTACGAAGCGCGCGGGCGTCATGAGAAAGGCCGTACACGGAGTCCGTGTACGGCCTTCTCGTTGCTCCGGAACGGGCCGGAGCCGGGGTCAGCGCTCGACGACCCGGTCGAACTGCGTGGTGGTGTGCCGCAGATGGGCCACCAGCTCGTCGCCGACCTTCGGCTCCGTGGCGTCGTGGGGCACGAAGAGGATCGAGACCTGCATGTGCGGGGGCTCGGCGAACCAGCGCTGCTTGCCCGCCCACACGAACGGAGAAAGGTTCCGGTTGACCGTCGCGAGGCCGGCGCGCGCGACGCCCTTGGCGCGCGGCATGACGCCGTGCAGGGCCTTGGGGGCCTCCAGGCCCACCCCGTGCGACGTTCCGCCCGCCACGACCACGAGCCAGCCGTCCGAGGCCGCCTTCTGCTGCCGGTAGCCGAAGCGGTCGCCCTTGGAGACGCGCGTGACGTCCAGGACGGCCCCGCGGTACTCCGTGGCCTCGTGGTCCCCCAGCCACAGCCGCGTCCCGATGCGGGCGCGGAAGTGGGTCTGCGGGAACTGCTGCTGGAGCCGCCGGAGTTCCTCGGCCTTGAGGTGGCTGACGAACATCGTGTGCAGGGGCAGCCGGGCGGCGCGCAGGCGGTCCATCCAGCCGATGACCTCCTCCACGGCGTCCGAGCCGTCGGTGCGGTCCAGCGGCAGGTGGATCGCGAAGCCCTCCAGCCGGACGTTCTCGATGGCGGAGTGCAGATGCGGCAGGTCGTCCTCGCTCACGCCGTGCCGCTTCATCGAGGACATGACCTCGATGACGACACGGGCGCCCACGAGGCCGTACACGCCGTCGATGGACGACACCGAGCGGATGACGCGGTCGGGCAGCGGAACGGGCTCCTCGCCGCGCCTGAACGGCGTCAGGACCAGCAGATCGCCGCCGAACCAGTCCTTGATCCGGGCGGCCTCGTACGTGGTGCCGACGGCGAGGATGTCCGAACCCAGGCGGGTGGCCTCGTCCGCGAGCCGTTCGTGGCCGAAGCCGTAGCCGTTGCCCTTGCAGACGGGGACGAGCCCCGGAAACTGCTCGGACACCTGCTTGTGGTGTGCCCGCCAGCGCGCGGTGTCGACGTAGAGCGTGAGCGCCATGGCCGGTCCCGGAACCTTTCTCGTGGCTGCGGTGTATCAGAGGTATGAAAAGGAATTGTCGCCCATCCGCCGGGCCGATGGGGCTGTCCCGGGCCGGTTGGGCGGCCCGGGATGCGAATCGGGGCGGACCGGTGGCCCGGGAAGCGGGTCCTGACGGCTCAGCGGCGAGACATGTACATGTCGAGAGCCTTGTGGAGCAGCTTGTTGAGCGGGAAGTCCCACTCGCCGAGGTACTCGGCGGCCTCTCCGCCCGTGCCCACCTTGAACTGGATCAGACCGAAGAGGTGGTCGGTCTCGTCCAGCGAGTCCGAGATGCCGCGCAGGTCGTAGACCGTGGCCCCCAGGGCGTACGCGTCGCGCAGCATGCGCCACTGCATCGCGTTCGAGGGCCGCACCTCGCGCCCGATGTTGTCCGAGGCGCCGTAGGAGTACCAGACGTGTCCGCCGACGACGAGCATCGTCGCCGCCGAAAGGTTCACTCCGTTGTGCCGCGCGAAGTACAGCCGCATGCGGTTGGGGTCCTCGGTGTTGAGGGCCGTCCACATGCGCTGGAAGTACGAGAGCGGGCGCGGCCGGAAGTGGTCGCGGATCGCGGTGATCTCGTAGAGCCGCTGCCACTCCTCCAGGTCCTGGTAACCGCCCTGGACGACCTCGACGCCGGCCTTCTCGGCCTTCTTGATGTTGCGGCGCCACAGCTGGTTGAAGTTCCTGTGGACCTCTTCGAGCGAACGATTGGCCAGCGGCACCTGGAACACGTAGCGGGGCTGGACGTCGCCGAAGCCGGCACCGCCGTCCTCGCCCTGCTGCCAGCCCATGCGGCGCAGCTTGTCGGCGACCTCGAAGGCGCGCGGCTCGATGAAGTCGGCCTCGATGTCTCGCAGGCGCTTGACGTCCGGGTTCTGGATGCCGCCCTTGATGGACGTGGCCTCCCAGCGCCGGATGATCACGGGCGGGCCCATCTTCACGGAGAAGGCGCCCTGGTGCTTGAGGTGCGCGAGCATCGGCTGGAGCCAGTCGTCGAGGTTCGGCGCGAACCAGTTGATGACCGGGCCCTCGGGCAGATAGGCGAGGTAGCGCTTGATCTTCGGCAGCTGGCGGTACAGCACCAGACCCGCGCCGACCATGTGGCCGGTCTTCTCGTCGAACCATCCGAGGCTCTCCGAGCGCCACTCCGCCTTCACGTCCGCCCATGCGGGGACCTGCATGTGGCTGGCCGCGGGCAGGCTCTGGATGTATGCCAGATGCTGCTCTCGGCTGATGGTCCTCAGGGTCAGGCTCATTTAGGGGCGCTCCTCGGCTGGTGTGTCCCCATGGGTACAAGGGCTCCGGCTCTCGCGCCGAAGCCTACTGCGCCCTGCGAGCGCCCCGAATGGCCGTATGCGACCTGGGACCTCGGGGCGCGCCGAGACGCGCCCCGAGGTCAGGGGAAAACGGACGTTCGACTCAGATCACACCGCCGAAGAGGCCGCCGTGGGCCAGGCCGAGGTAGAAACCGACGCCGGAGAGACCGAGCCCGACGATCAGTCCGAAGCGTTCCCGGGTCGTCTCGGAGATGAACTGGCCGTAGGCACCGGCGAGGATCCCGACCAGACCGGCCCACGAGCTGAGCAGATGGAGGCTGTGGAACATCGACGTGACGAAGGCCAGGACTCCGCACACCAGGGTCACCGCGAGCAGGGTGTCCTGGAGGGGATGAGGCTTGCCGTCCGTGGCGAAGAGTGAGCCGGTGGTACTGGGACGCATTGTCTGTGCCATAGGGCACCTCCTGCGGAAGGCGGCGCATCGTAGCGCCATACACACCCGATGTGTACAGATTGACGGCCAACCCGGTCGGATTTCAACCGGAAGCGGGTGTGCAGGTAGTCTGTACCCTCTGCACCGGTGTCTGCCCAGGCTCAAGGCCAGGTCACGACAGGGATCGCCGCTCGGTTCTCCGATAGGCGGACCGATTGTCAGTGGCGGCCGATACCGTTGCGTACGCATCACAACCCTCCTGCCACGGAACGACCGTGGCCGCTGAGTCCAAAGGAGGTGGGTTCCACATGCGTCACTACGAAGTGATGGTCATCCTCGACCCCGATCTGGAGGAGCGCGCTGTCGCCCCCCTGATCGAGAACTTCCTCTCCGTCGTCCGTGAGGGCGCCGGAAAGGTGGAGAAGGTCGACACCTGGGGCCGTCGTCGTCTCTCGTACGAGATCAAGAAGAAGCCCGAGGGCATCTACTCGGTCATCGACCTGCAGGCCGAGCCTGCGGTCGTCAAGGAGCTCGACCGCCAGATGAACCTGAACGAGTCGGTCCTCCGGACCAAGGTCCTCCGTCCCGAGACCCACTGAGCTCTCCAGCTCAGCTGATCTCGGGCATCGAGTAGTACCAGCAGCCAGCAGCAAACCCGCCGAGAGGTTCCCCCATGGCAGGCGAGACCGTCATCACGGTCGTCGGCAATCTTGTCGACGACCCCGAGCTGCGCTTCACCCCTTCCGGTGCGGCGGTCGCGAAGTTCCGTGTCGCGTCCACCCCCCGCACCTTCGACCGTCAGACCAATGAGTGGAAGGACGGCGAGAGCCTGTTCCTGACCTGCTCGGTCTGGCGTCAGGCGGCGGAGAACGTCGCCGAGTCGCTCCAGCGCGGCATGCGCGTCATCGTGCAGGGCCGCCTGAAGCAGCGGTCCTACGAGGACAACCAGGGCGTCAAGCGCACGGTCTACGAACTGGACGTAGAGGAAGTCGGCGCCAGCCTGAAGAACGCCACGGCCAAGGTCACCAAGACCACGGGCCGAGGCGGTCAGGGCGGTTACGGCGGCGGCGGTGGCGGCGGCCAGCAGGGCGGCGGCTGGGGCGGAAGCTCCGGCGGCGCTCCGCAGGGCGGCGGCGCTCCGGCCGACGACCCCTGGGCGACCGGCGCTCCCGCCGGTGGCAACCAGGGCGGCGGCGGTGGCGGTGGCTGGGGCGGAAGCTCCGGCGGCTCCGGCGGCGGCTACTCGGACGAGCCCCCCTTCTAGGCCTCAGGGCCGAGGGTGGGCCGTACTCCCACTTCTTGATCACACAGGAGATACACCATGGCGAAGCCGCCTGTGCGCAAGCCGAAGAAGAAGGTCTGCGCGTTCTGCAAGGACAAGGTCACGTACGTGGACTACAAGGACACGAACATGCTGCGGAAGTTCATTTCCGACCGCGGCAAGATCCGTGCCCGCCGCGTGACCGGCAACTGCACGCAGCACCAGCGTGACGTCGCCACGGCTGTGAAGAACAGCCGTGAGATGGCGCTGCTGCCCTACACGTCCACCGCGCGATAAAGGAAGGGTGACCGAAACATGAAGATCATCCTTACCCACGAGGTCTCCGGCCTCGGTGCCGCGGGCGACGTCGTCGACGTCAAGGACGGCTACGCTCGCAACTACCTGATCCCGCGGAACTTCGCGATCCGCTGGACCAAGGGTGGCGAGAAGGACGTCGAGCAGATCCGTCGTGCTCGCAAGATCCACGAGATCGCGACCATCGAGCAGGCCAACGAGATCAAGGCCCGCCTCGAAGGCGTCAAGGTCCGCCTGGCCGTTCGCTCCGGCGACGCCGGTCGTCTCTTCGGTTCCGTCACCCCGGCCGACGTCGCTTCGGCGATCAAGGCTTCCGGTGGCCCCGAGGTCGACAAGCGCCGCATCGAGCTGGGCTCGCCCATCAAGACCCTGGGCTCCCACGAGACGTCCGTGCGTCTGCACCCCGAGGTTGCCGCCAAGGTCAGCATCGAGGTTGTCGCTGCCTGAGTGCAGCACTCGGCATAGCTGAGAGGAAGGGCCGCACCCCTCGGGGTGCGGCCCTTCTGCTGTCCGTGGACGCGGGCGCCTGGACGGCCGCGGGGGATCGGGGGGAGCCGGGAGGCCGCCGTTTCACGTGAAACGGTCGTCGTCCGTGTTTCCCGTGAAACGAACGGTGCGCGTCGGCGGTTCGCGGTGATGGCGATGTACGTCCGGGGCTTGCCCCTGACGAACGGTGTACGTCAGCGGGTCGCGCCCGTGACGATCCAGCGACCCGAGCGGGAGCGCAGCCACAGGGTCAGCATCCGCATCGTCATCATCAGCGTCATCGCTCCCCAGAGAGCGGTCAGACCGCCGCCGAGGACGGGAACGAGCAGGGCGGCGGGGGCGAAGACCGCCAGGGTGAGCAGCATGGCCCACGCCAGATACGGTCCGTCCCCCGCGCCCATCAGCACGCCGTCCAGCACGAAGACGATCCCGCAGATCGGCTGGGAGAGGGCCACCATCACCAGGGCCGGCAGCGCCGCGTTCCGTACTCCCGGGTCACCGCTGAAGAGCGGAAGGAACAACGGGCGGGACACGATGACCAGCAGACCGAGGACGAGCCCGGTGACGAGTCCCCACTGCACCATGCGGCGGCAGGCCTCCCGGGCGCCACGGGCGTCGCCCGCCCCGAGGTGGCGCCCGATGATGGCTTGGCCGGCGATGGCGATGGCGTCGAGCGCGAAGGCGAGCAGGCTCCACAGCGACAGGATGATCTGGTGGGCCGCCATGTCGGCGTCCCCGAGCCGCGCGGCGACAGCGGTGGCGATCAGCAGGATCGCGCGGAGCGACAGGGTCCTGACGAGCAGGGGGGTGCCGGCCTGGGCGTTGGCCCGGATGCCTGCCGCGTCGGGGCGTAGCGAGGCGCCGTGCTTCCGCGCTCCGCGCAGGACGACGCGGAGATAGACGGCGGCCATGCCGCACTGGGCGATGACCGTGCCCCAGGCGGAGCCGGCGATACCGAGGCCCGCTCCGTAGACGAGGGCCACGTTGAGGACCGCGTTGGTGACGAAGCCCCCGACGGCGACGTAGAGGGGAGTCCTCGTGTCCTGGAGCCCGCGGAGGATTCCCGTGGCGGCCAGTACGACGAGCATGGCGGGGATGCCGAGCACCGAGATCCGCAGATAGGTCGTCGCGTACGGTGCGGCGGAGCCGGAGGCGCCGAACACCTCCATCAGGGAGGGGGCGGTGGGCAGCGCGAGGGCGATCACGGTCACGCCGATGAGCAGGGCGAGCCAGATTCCGTCCATGCCCTGGCGGATCGCTGCCCGCAGATCTCCGGCGCCGACCCTGCGGGCCACCGCCGCCGTCGTGGCGTAGGCGAGGAAGACGAAGACTCCCACGGCGGTCATGAGAAGGGCCGAGGCGACACCGAGGCCGGCGAGCTGCGCGGTACCGAGATGGCCGACGATGGCGCTGTCGGCCAGCACGAAGAGGGGCTCGGCGACGAGCGCGCCGAACGCCGGAACGGCCAGTGCGACGATCTCGCGGTCGTGCCGGTGGCGGGTGGCCCGGGGTGCCACGGGAGCCTGTGTCATGAGCATCAATCTAATCTTCCACAGGTAAGAGATGCAAAAGGCGAAGGACCCTTACTTTCGCGCGGGCGGGGTGTGGTGTGGCGCACTGTTCGAGGCGATCTTGATTCCCCTGGGCAAGTTTTTCTTCTGCACAGCCGGTGGACGGGAAACTGCCAGGTCAGAGCGTGTTCCGCGCAAGACCTGAGTGCTTGTTCACAGGGCTGTCCACCGGGTCGTGCACAGGTTTCGCGGAGTTCTCCACAGCATCGGGGCCGTCGTCCACATGGCCTGTGGATAACCAGATTGGCTGACGGTGCCCGCGGGCCTAACGTGGTGCGGCGCCCGTTCTCCTTTCCGGCCTCGGAAAGCACGTAAAACCGACGCCTGAGATGCGGAGTCGGGCCGCTCACTTGTCAGTGCCGTGCCGTAGAAATGAAGGCACTGCTAGGTCCGCTCCGGCGGACGGGAGGAGGTGGCTCGGTGACTCTTTCCGAGCCCTTGGACGACCCCTGGGCGGACAGCGGCCCCAGTGATCGTCTGCCCCCGTCCCGACGGCGCGGGAACGGAGGCCGAGGCCGCGACGAGCAGCACGACCGGGACAACGGTTCCTGGGAGAGCGGCGGTTCGTCGTTCGAGCGGGTGCCGCCGCAGGACCTCGACGCCGAGCAGTCCGTCCTCGGTGGCATGCTCCTGTCGAAGGACGCCATCGCGGATGTCGTCGAGGTGCTCAAGGGCCACGACTTCTACCGGCCCGCGCACGAGACCATCTACGGCGCGATCCTCGACCTGTACGCGAAGGGAGAGCCGGCCGACCCGATCACGGTCGCGGCCGAGCTCACCAAGCGCGGCGAGATCACCAAGGTCGGCGGCGCGCCCTATCTGCACACCCTGGTCCAGACGGTCCCGACCGCGGCGAACGCCGAGTACTACGCGGAGATCGTGCACGAGCGCGCGGTCCTGCGCCGCCTGGTCGAGGCCGGTACCCGGATCACCCAGATGGGATACGCGGCCGACGGCGACGTCGACGAGATCGTCAACAGCGCCCAGGCCGAGATCTACGCGGTCACCGAGCAGCGCACCACCGAGGACTATCTGCCGCTCGGCGACATCATGGAGGGCGCGCTCGACGAGATCGAGGCGATCGGATCGCGTTCGGGGGAGATGACCGGCGTACCGACCGGCTTCACCGACCTCGACTCGCTCACCAACGGTCTGCACCCCGGCCAGATGATCATCATCGCGGCCCGTCCTGCCATGGGTAAGTCGACGCTGGCCCTGGACTTCGCCCGCGCCTGTTCCATCAAGCACAACATGCCCAGCGTGATCTTCTCGCTCGAAATGGGCCGCAACGAGATCGCGATGCGACTGCTGTCCGCCGAGGCCAGGGTGGCGCTGCACCACATGCGGTCCGGCACCATGACGGACGAGGACTGGACCCGGCTCGCCCGCCGTATGCCGGACGTGTCCGCGGCCCCCCTCTACATCGACGACTCCCCGAACCTGTCGATGATGGAGATCCGCGCCAAGTGCCGCCGCCTCAAGCAGCGGGCCGACCTCAAGCTCGTGGTCATCGACTACCTCCAGCTGATGCAGTCCGGCGGCAAGCGCTCCGAGAGCCGCCAGCAGGAGGTCTCCGACATGTCGCGAAACCTGAAGCTGCTGGCCAAGGAACTCGAACTGCCGGTGATCGCTCTGTCGCAGCTGAACCGTGGTCCCGAGCAGCGGACGGACAAGAAGCCCATGGTCTCCGACCTGCGTGAGTCCGGCTCGATCGAGCAGGACGCGGACATGGTCATCCTGCTCCACCGCGAGGACGCGTACGAGAAGGAGTCCCCCCGCGCCGGCGAGGCCGACATCATCGTCGGCAAGCACCGTAACGGCCCGACGGCGACGATCACGGTGGCCTTCCAGGGCCATTACTCCCGCTTCGTGGACATGGCACAGACCTGATCGGGGGGCCCGTAGGGCCGGGCCCGGTTCAATCGGCTCGACGTGCGGCGCCGGGGCGGGTGGACTGGTGCCATGACGACATCCCGCGATGATCTGCTCCCCGGAACGCGCCGGGCCCTGCTGCACCGCATCGCCGTGGCACAGAGCGAGGGACGGACGCCGTCCCTCGTCGCGACGGTGGTCCGGGGCGGCAAGGCGGTGTGGAACGGGGCACGTACCTCGGTGGCCGGTCATGGACCGGACGAGAACGTGCAGTACCGGATCGGCTCCATCACCAAGACCTTCACCGCCGTCCTGGTGCTGCGGTTGCGCGACGAGGGTGTCCTGGACCTCGGTGATCCGCTGGAGAAGCATGTGCCCGGCACGGGTGCGGGGGAGGTCACCATCCTCCAACTCCTCGCCCACACCGCGGGACTGGCCGCCGAGTCGCCCGCGCCCTGGTGGGAGCGCACGCCCGGTTCACTGCGTCCCGAACTGGCCGACGTGCTCGGCGAGCAGCCCTTCCGGCATCCGGTCGGACGTCGGCACCACTACTCGAACCCCGGCTACACGTTGCTCGGAGCGCTGGTCGAGGAGCTGCGCGGAGCACCCTGGGAAGAAGTGCTGCGCCGCGAGATCCTCGAACCGCTGGGCCTGCACCGCACGAGCGCTCGCCCGCAGGCACCGCACGCGGGGGGCTGGGCCGTCCACCCGTGGGCGGACGCGATGATGCCGGAACCCGCGGAGGATCTTGGACGGATGACTCCCGCCGGGCAACTGTGGTCCACCACGGGGGACTTGGCCCGCTTCGCCGCCTTCCTAGCCCGGGGTGACGACCGGGTGCTGAGCGCGGAGTCCGTCAGGGAGATGCGTGCGCCCGCCGCACCGCCCGAGACCGCGGAGCCGGCGGCCGGATCCTCGTACGGGCTCGGCCTTCAGATCGTGCACCGTGACGGCCGCGCCCTCGTCGGGCACTCCGGTTCCCTGCCGGGCTTCCTGGCCGGACTGGTGATCGATGTGGAGGACGATGTGGCGGCGGTCGTGCTGTCCAACTGCACGTCGGGACCGGCCGTGTTCACCGTGGCCGCGGATCTGGTGCGGATCGTCGCGGAGGCCGAGCCGCGGATTCCCGAGCCCTGGCACCCGATGGCCGAAGTGGACCAGGAAGCACTGGAGTTGGCGGGTCAGTGGTACTGGGGGACGCAGGCGTTCGGCCTCCGGCTGCCGGCCGGCGGAGGGCTGGTGCTGGGACCGCTCCAGGGCGTGGGCCGGGGCGCGCGCTTCCGGGCGAACGGCGACGGGACATGGACGGGGCTCGACGGCTACTACGCCGGCGAGCTTCTGCGGCCCGTACGACGGCCTGACGGCTCCCTGAGCCACCTGGACCTCGGCTCGTTCGTGTTCACGCGGCAGCCGTACGACGAGGGCGCTCCGGTACCCGGTGGAGTGGACCCGGACGGCTGGCGAGGAGTCCGCTAGAGCCTGTCTGACGCGAGGGGCCCTGTTTCACGTGAAACAGGGCCCCTCGCCATGTGTGGACGACGCGGCGCGGCGGGCGCCGGCGTACGGCTCTGGACGGCTCAGAGCGGGAGCTTGAAGCCGATGTGTGAGGCCTCGAAGCCGAGCCGCTCGTAGAAGCGATGGGCGTCGGTGCGTGAGGAGTCGGAGGTCAGCTGGACGAGCCGGCAGTCCTGGCGGCGGGATTCCGCGACCGCCCACTCGATGAGCTCCGTTCCGAGGCCGCTGCCGCGCTCGTCGGCGTGGATGCGCACGGCCTCGATGACCGAGCGTGTGGCCCCTCTGCGGGACAGCCCGGGAATCACGGTGAGTTGCAGGGTTCCCACCACCCGGCCGTCGCGGACGGCGACGACCAGGTGCTGGTTCGGGTCGCGGCTCAACCGGTCCAGGGCGTCCAGGTACGGGGTCAGGTCGTCGGGCGACTCGCGCCGGGCCCCCAGCGGGTCGTCGGCCAGCATCGCGACGATGGCGGGCACGTCGTCGGCGGCCGCGGCTCGTATCTCAAGATCAGCCATGAAGGCAGCCTACGAGGGCACACCCACGGAGGGCACCGGGTGCGCGGGAGCGCTCGCTGATTTCACGGCCTGGACCAGCGGTGCCAGATCGGGGTTCGCGGCGGCTTCGTCGAGCGCCTCGCGCAGGGCCGTGTCGTTGGTCGGCCTCGCCTCGGCGAGAAGCCTCAGCCCCGCCTCGCTGACGTTCGTGTAGATGCCGCGCCGGTCGGTCGGGCAGAGGTAGCGGGCCAGCAGTCCGCGGTCCTCGAGACGGGTGACCAGCCGGGTGGTGGCGCTCTGGCTGAGGACGACCGCGTCCGCGACCTGCTTCATCTGGAGATGGCCGCCCTCGCCGTCGTGCTGCCGGCTGAGCACGTCGAGCAGGGAGTACTCCCGCACGCTGAGCCCGTGCGCGGCCTGCAGGGCCCGCTCGATGTGGGCCTCGATCCTCCCGTGCAGCAGGGAGAGTGCGCACCATCCCTGGGCGAGGGCGGTGAGCGCGGGGTCCGTGGCTGTCATGGCGTTTCCTCCGTCCCGGAGCGGCTGAGACCAGGATAGGGCACCGGCGCAATAGCCCGCGGTTGCATATAGCCCGCGTCTGCAACTATTGTGAACGACGGCAAAGCGCTCGTGCAATCTTCTGGAAGGTGTCTTCTCCATGCCTCTCGCGCTCTTGGCCCTCGCGATCGGGGCCTTCGGAATCGGAACGACCGAGTTCGTGATCATGGGCGTCCTGCCCGAGGTCGCCGGAGACTTCGGGGTCTCCATTCCCACGGCCGGGCTCCTGGTGACCGGCTACGCCCTCGGGGTGGTGATCGGCGCGCCGATCATGACCGCGCTCGGCACGAAGGTGTCCCGCAAGCGGATGCTGATGGTGCTGATGGGGCTCTTCGTCCTCGGCAATCTGATCTCCGCCGTGGCTCCGGCCTTCTGGCTGATGTTCGCGGGCCGGGTCGTCGCCTCCCTCGCCCACGGTGCCTTCTTCGGCATCGGGTCCGTGGCGGCCGCCGAACTGGTGGCACCCGAGAAGAAGGCCGGCGCCATCGCGATGATGTTCAGCGGGCTCACGGTCGCCAATGTCGTCGGCGTCCCCCTGGGCACGCTGATCGGCCAGTCCGCGGGCTGGCGCGTCACCTTCACCGGAGTTGCCGCGCTCGGTGTCGTCGGACTGCTGGGCATCGCCAAGCTGGTACCCGAGATGCCGAAGCCCGAGGGTGTGCGTCTGCGCCACGAGGTGGCCGCCTTCAAGAACGTCCAGGTCCTGCTCGCGATGGCGATGACCGTGCTCGGCTTCGGCGGTGTCTTCGCGGCCGTCACGTACATCGCGCCGATGATGACGCACGTCGCCGGCTTCGCCGACGGGTCCGTCACCTGGCTGCTGGTCCTCTTCGGACTCGGCATGGTCGCCGGGAACCTGATCGGCGGCCGGTTCGCCGACCGCGCGCTGATGCCGATGCTGTACGTGTCCCTGGGCGGCCTCGCCGTCGTCCTCGCCCTGTTCACCGTCACCGCGCACAACAAGGTCCTGGCCGCCGTCACGATCGCCCTCATCGGCGCCCTGGGCTTCGCGACCGTGCCTCCCCTCCAGAAGCGCGTTCTCGACCAGGCGCACGGCGCCCCCACGCTGGCCTCGGCCGTGAACATCGGCGCCTTCAACCTGGGCAACGCCCTGTCCGCCTGGCTCGGTGGCGTCGTCATCGCGGCGGGCCTCGGCTACACCGCCCCCAACTGGGTGGGCGCGGCGCTCGCCGCCGGAGCGCTCGTCCTGGCCGTCCTCTCGGCCGCCCTGGAGCGCCGTACGACCCGGACCGGCCTCGTGGTCGCCGGAGGCGTTCCCGTCGAACCCCGGACCGCCGTCCACCACTGACCCGGACCGGCGTCCACACCTGAACCGGACCGCCGTCCACCTCTGACCGGACCGGCCCGCCGCGGGAGCAAGGCCGTTCGCGCGGCGGGCCCGAGCCGGCACGTTCCCGACCCGACACAGAACACCCCCACAAGGAGAAGTCCCTGATGAGCACCACCACCGCCGTCGCCCCCCTGACCATCGAGGACGCCGAGCTCCTCGTCACGACGGCCCGGCGCGCCGCCGAAGCCGCCGGTGTCCGGACCAGCGTCACCGTCCTCGACGCGGGCGGCCATCTGCTCGCCTTCCGCCGCGACGACCGGGCCGTGCTGATCTCGGGAGAGACCAGCACGCGCAAGGCCTACACCGCGCTCCAGCTCGACTCGGCCACCGCGGATCTCGTCGACGCGGTGCAGCCCGGCGGTCTCTTCCACACGCTGCCCACCGCGCTCGACCGCCCTCTGCTGTTCATCGCGGGCGGTGTTCCGGTCCACCGCGACGGCCGGCTGATCGGCGCGATCGGGGTCGGCGGCGGTATGCCCGACCAGGACCACGGCTTCGCCCTCGCCGCCGTCGCGTCGCTCGTCTGACGCCCGCGGGCCACGGGACCCGTCCGGCGCCGGTGCGGATCCACCGGGCGGGTCCTAGCCCGCGGCCACCGTCAGTGGGGCGAAGCGGCGGGTCCAGTCGCCGGGGAGTTCCGGGATCTTGTGCGTCATGACCGCGTTGCCGCCGACCCGCTCCAGCCCGCGTTCCTTCAGCCAGCTCAGCAGGTCTTCGTGCCGGACGTCGACGTCGGTGCGCAGGGGACGGTCGGTGTGCGCGGCGAGGGAGGAGACGAGCGCCTTCGCCGTTTCGGTGTCCCGGGCGACCAGGGGACCCACGACCTGGGTGGCCATGTTGGGCCAGGCCGCCGCGTAGCCGATGATCCGCCCGTTCTCCTCGGCCACGCGCAGCTGGTCGGCGAAGGCGGGCAGCCTCGTGATCATGTGGGTGCGATCGGCGCCGAACACCTCCGCGTCCAGCCGGAGGAGGGGAGGCAGGTCGCCCGCGGTCGCCGGGCGGGTGAAGACCTCGGGCTCGGAGCCGTCCGGGGTGAACACTCCGCGGACCATCTCCGCGCGGCCAGTGACCTTGAATCCCAGCTCCTCGTAGAGCGGGAGTCCGTACACGGTGGCGTGCAGGGTCAGCGGTGTGCTGCCCATCTCCTCGAGGAGGTGCCGCATCAGACGGCGGCCGACACCCTGGCGCGCGTGCCGCTCGGCGACGAGGACCATCCCGATCGCCGCCAGTTCGGGACACTCGGGCGATCCGTACTCGGTCACCACGCACGCGGCGACGAGACCGCCGGCGGGGTCGTCGATCCCGTATCCGGTTCCCGCGGCGAGCAGCAGGCCCCACTTGTGTTCCTCACGGGGCCAGCCCCGGTCCTCGGACAAGTCGGCGCAGGCGGCGAGATCGCGAGGCGTCAGACGGCGGACGGGCAGAGCGGCGGCGGAAGAAGTCGGCACACCGATCAGGCTGTCCGAGACGAACCCCTGCCGTCCACCGCTTTCCCGGCACTCGTACCGGCTTTTGATGGTGTTTCGTTCCGGCACCGCCGAGCGAGCCGCGGTTGCACCGCCGAGTGAGCTGCGGTTTCACGTGAAACCGCAGCCTGGGAGAGCCCACAGGCGCCCCGCGCCGGCTGATCGCCGGGGCGGGCTCGCACGGGGATGACTCCGGATCAGCCCAAGTCGGGTGCGTGCATGGCTCGTACACCCTCGATGTTTCCGTCCAGATAGTGCCGCAGTGACAGCGGCACGAGATGCACGGAGGCGATACCGACCCGGGTGAACGGGACCCGGACGATCTCGTATTCGCCGATGGGCTCGTCCATTTCGGGACCGTGGCGCAGGGACGGGTCCATGGACTCCAGCCGGCAGACGAAGAAGTGCTGGACCTTCACCCCGGTCGCGCCGCCGTCGTCACCGATGTGCTCGACGGTGTCGACGAAGCAGGGCACCACATCCACGATCTTGGCGCCGAGCTCCTCGTGCACCTCGCGGTGCAGTGCCTCGACGACGGTCGTGTCCTCCGGCTCGACCCCGCCACCCGGTGTGAGCCAGTAGGGATCGACACCGGGCTTGGTGCGCTTGATCAGGATCAGGTCGTCGCCGTCGAGCAGGACGGCACGTGCGGTGCGCTTGACCACGGGTCGGACGGTCATGGGAGAAATGTGGCCCGGCTGGTTCCACGTGAAACATCGAGTGACCGCGATTCCGCGCGAATGCCCCCGAAGAATGTCCCGGCTCCCGTGTCCGGGCCGGTCTCAGCTCCAGTCGGAAGCCGCCCGCAGCAGCCATTCGTGGGCTCGGGCGATGTGCGGCATCGCCAGTGTCCCGGTCCGTACGACCAGAAAGTACGTACGCAGCGGGGGCACCGTGGGATCGAGGAGCGCCACGAGGTCTCCGCGGTCGATGGCGTCGGAACAGAGATACCGGGGCAGGACGGCGAGGCCCGCACCCGCGGCGGTGCAGGCGAGGACCGCCCGGAGATCCGGGACGATCACCGTGCCGGAGGCGGCGGGACGGCGGTCGAAGACGGAGGCCCAGTAGCGGGCGACGAGCGGCAGTGACTCGTGGACCTCGACGACGGGGAGGTTGTCCAGGGTGTGGGCGCCCTTGCGGCGGAGCTTGCCCGGGCTGATCTCGGCGGCCCAGCGGGGAGCGGCGACCAGGACGTGCTCCTCGTCGCAGAGCGGAGTCGCGGTGAGCAGCGGGCCCCGTGGCTGGGCCGTCGTCATGGCCAGATCGTGATGTCCGGCGGCGAGCCCCTCCATCGTCTCCTCCGCGTTGCCGAAGGAGGCGCGCAGTGCGAAGCCCTGCCCGTCGTCGCCGGTCAGCCCCATGAGAGCGGGCAGGGCACGTTCGGTGGTGAACTCGGGCGGTCCCGCGAGATGCAGGGTGCGCAGGGACGAGCCCTCGTCGAGTCCGGTCTCGGTGATCTCCACGAGGGCGTCGAGATGCGGCGCCGCCTTGTGGGCCAGTTCGTCGCCCATGGTCGTGGGCGTCACGCCGCGCGCCTGGCGCAGGAACAGGGGCCGCCCCAACTGGCGTTCCAGCGTGCGGATCTGTGAGGTGACGGCCGGCTGGGACAGGCCGAGCAGGGCGGCGGCACGAGTGAAGGATCCGGCCCGGTGCACGGTCACGAACGTGCGCAGCAAGGCCAGGTCCATGGTGCCTCTCCCCTTTCAGCACCCCCGCGCGAACCTCAACTATAAATAAGTCGATAGGTCGCTGTCGCTACCGTGATTGGACACTGACACAGAGTCAACTAGCCTTGTTCGCGCGGTTCTTCGCGCAAAGAACCGGGACGGTCCGAGCCACGAGGGGGGAGGCTCGGACCGTTCGTTGTGCGTAGCCGGGTGCTGGTCCCGCGGTGGCGGACGCTATGCGGCGGAGGCGTCGAGGGCCCGCAGGATGTCGGCCACCAGGTCCTCGGGATCCTCCGCGCCGGCGGAGAAGCGGATGAAGCCCGCCGGGACGGCGTCGCCGCCCCACCGGCCGCGCCGCTCGGCCGTGGACCGCACCCCGCCGAAGCTGGTGGCGTCGTCCACCAGGCGCAGCGAGTCGAGGAAGCGCTCCGCCTGTTCGCGCGAGGGCAGCGTGAAGGAGACGACGCAGCCGAAGCGGCGCATCTGCTGCGAGGCGATCTTGTACGAGGGGTCGTCGGGAAGTCCCGGGTAGCGCAGCCCCGTCACCTCGGGCCGGTCCCGCAGCACCTCGGCGATCGTCCTCGCGGTGGCGCACTGGCGGTCGGCCCTCAGCTGGAGCGTGGCGAGCGAGCGGTGGGCGAGCCATGCCTCCATGGGGCCGGGGATGGCGCCGACGACCTTGCGCCAGCGTCGTACCGGAGCCATCAGCGCCGCGTCCCTGCCGGTGACGTAGCCGAGGAGGATGTCGCCGTGGCCGGTGAGCATCTTGGTGCCGCTGGCCACGGAGAAGTCGGCGCCCAGCTCCAGCGGGCGCTGGCCGAGGGGGGTGGCCAGCGTGTTGTCCACGGCGACCAGCGTGCCCTGCGCATGGGCGGCGGCCCCGAGGCGCCGCAGGTCGCAGACATCGAGACCCGGGTTGGACGGGGTCTCGATCCACAGCAGCTTCGCGCCGTCCAGCACCTCCAGCTGGGCTTCGCCGGCGGTGGGCGCGGTGCGCACCTCGACGCCGAACGCGGTCAGCTGCTCGCGCACCAGAGGCAGGACCTGGTAGCCGTCGTCGGGCAGCACGACGACGTCGCCGGCCCGGAGCTGGGAGAAGAGCACCGCGGAGATGGCGGCCATGCCGGAAGGGAAGGACAGCGTCTCGACGGACTCCTGCCCCGGCGCCTCCAGCTCGCCGATGGCGCGCTCCAGGAGCGTCCACGTCGGGTTCTCGTCGCGGCCGTAGGTGTAGGGGCCGGTGGGCTCACCCGGCAGGTGGAAGTGCGCGGCGAAGACCGGGCCGGGAAGGGTCGGCTCGTACTTGACGGGCTCGGGCAGCCCGGCCCGGACCGCACGGGTGCCGTCGCCCGGCACCGCCGCCGCCCACGTGGCCGCGCGCTCGTCCGCGGGGCCGGTCCCCTCGTTCGCCGTCCCGAAATCCTCTGACGTCATGCCGCTCGTCCCTCCACTTGCTCGCGTACCGCGGCGAGCAGCCCGGGGCTCGCCGCCTCCACCATCTCAAGACACTCCTCGAAGCCGTCCAGGTGTCCGTAGTACGGATCGGGGACGTCCAGGTCGTCGCCCGCGGCGGGGTCGTACGAGCGCAGCAACCGGACCTTCCCGGCGTCCTCGGCGCTGTCCGCGAGGCGGCGCAGGGCCCTGAGGTGCCCCGTGTCGAGGGCGATGACGAGATCGAGACGGGAGAACCACGAGGCCTGGAACCGACGGGCCGCGTGGTCGCTCTCGTAGCCGGCGGCCTCCAGCACGGCGACGGTGCGCTCGTCGGCCCCGTCGCCCTCGTGCCAGCCGTCCGTGCCCGCGCTGTCGACCTCGACGAGTTCGCCGAGTCCGGCCCGCGCCACCTCGGCACGGAAGACGGACTCGGCCATCGGCGAGCGGCAGATGTTGCCGGTGCAGACGAAGCAGACGCGGTAGGTCATGGGACCCTTCCAGCCGTTTCAGTCGCCGTCGGGCAGGACGACGTTGAGCGCCCAGGAGACGATGGAGATGATCAGGCCGCCCAGGACGGCGGTCCAGAAGCCGTCCACGTGGAAGCTCAGGTCGAGCTTGTCGGCCACCCACGAGGTGAGCAGCAGCATCAAGGCGTTCACCACCAGGGTGATCAGGCCGAGGGTGAGAATGAACAGCGGGAAGGTCAGTACCTTCACGACCGGCTTGACCAGGAAGTTGACCAGGCCGAAGACCAGCGCGACAAGGAGGAGCGTGCCTATCTTCTTGCCCGTGCTGTCGCCCGTCAGGGTGATCTTGTCGAGCAGCCAGACGGCGACGGCCAGGGCCCCCGCGTTGGCGAGCGTCTTGACTACGAAATTCTTCATGTGTCTGATCGTGGCAGAGAGATCGACTGGCCAGAAGAGGCTGTGGAAACAGCCTGAGGTGCACAAGAGCGGACGAGGGCGATGAAGGCATTCCGGCTGGACGAACTTGAGGCGGAACGTGCCGCCAACGACGGTGCGTACCTGCAGTTTCTGCGTGAACGGAACATGTCGGTCGGGCTGTACGCGCTCGACGCGGGTTCCCCCGACCCGCAGAAGCCGCACACCCAGGACGAGGTGTACTTCGTGGTCAGCGGGCGGGCGTCGATCACGGTCGGTCTGGAGACCACCCAGGTGGCCCGGGGCAGCGTCGTCTACGTACCGGCGGGCGTGGCCCACAAGTTCCACCACATCACGGAGGACCTGCGGGTCCTGGTGGTCTTCTCTCCGCCCGAGAGCTGACCACGCGTCTCAGGGTTCCCTAGGGGGACGGTCAGGGGAGGACAAGGGGTGCGAGGCCTCCGCGCGGCCCCCTCGTCCGCCTAGCATCGGATGCGAGACACCAGAGAACCCGGAATCAGAGTCCCGGCGTCGGGACCACGGGCCAGGAGAGGTAAGGACAGGGCGATGCAGGAGATCTTCAGCGGTATGCCGTGGTGGGTGAAGTGGGTCGCGGTGCCGGTCATCGCCCTGGTGGTGTTCGGCGGTCTGATAGCGACCGTCGTCGGGTTCGTCATCGGCCTGCTCTTCAAGCTGCTCGTCTTCGTCGCGCTGGTCGGCGGACTGATCTTCATCGTGCGGAAGTTCATGTCGGGCTCCTCCTCGCGCAGCGACTGGTGAGGCGCGAGAGGGTGAGCGGCAGGTAACGGCGAAAGGGGAAAGGGAACCCAAGGTTCCCTCGGCCGGGGGAAGTTTTCCGCTGAGGCCGCGTATGAGCGGTGACGGGCCGTTAGAGTCCGGAACCCGACGCGGGGCCGACCCCGCGGGCAGCGCACAGCCCCCTCCCGTGATTCCCCGCACGGGCGGTCCTCCTCGCTCTTCGGAGTGTCCCTTGGCCACGGTCGACACCGCACCCCCACCCTCCGTCGCTCCTCCCTTCCGGCGCCCGGGCACGCCCGCGGCGGCACGCGTCCCACCGGTCCAGCCGCGCACCTCGCCGGGGGAGCCGCCGCCCTCCCGCGGCCCGTCCGCTCCGCCCAGGGAGCCGGCGCCGCCCCGGTCCGCCACGGCGGAGGGACCCGCCCGGCGCACCGCGCCCGTGGAAGGGCTCTCCGGCCGCACCAGGCCGTCACCGGCCCCGAGTTCGCCCCCGGTGCCCCAAGGGACGCCACGGCTCGCCCGTACCCCCGCCCCGGTGCCCGCAGCCGCTCCCCTGGACTCGCACACCACCACGCTGATCGGCTCGGTCCAGCGCGCCATGCGCCTGCTGGAGGCCGTCGCCTCGCGCGAGCAGGGAGCCCCCGCCAAACAGCTCGCCCGCGAGGCGGGACTGGCCCTGCCGACCGCCTACCACCTGCTGCGCACCCTGGTCCACGAGGGCTATCTGCGCCGCGACAGCGGGCTGTTCTTCCTCGGGGAGGCGGCCGAGAGACTGAGCAGCAGCGGGGCCCGGCAGAAACGTCGCAGCACCGTACGGGACACCCTCGCTCAGTGGCGCGACATGATCGGCGCGCCCATGTACTACGCGGTCTACCGCGAGGGCGAGATCGAGGTCATGTGCGTCGTCGACAGCACGGCGAACCCGGCGGTCCCGGAGTGGGCCGACTTCCGTGAGACCGGGCACGCCCACGCGGTCGGCCAGTGTCTGCTCGCCCAGCTCGACGACAGCTCACGCCGTGACCACCTCGACCGCCACCCGGTGCGGGCGCTCACGCCGTACACGGTGCGTGACGAGGAGCGGCTGCTGCGGCGCCTGGAACGGACGGGCCGGATGGAACCGGTGGTCGAGCGGCAGGAGTACGCGCTGGGCACGGTCTGCGCCGCGATCCCGGTGACCGCGGGCGGTTCGGCGGCGGCCGTGGCCTTCTCCCTCCCGTCCCACCAGGGCGACCGCCTGATGTCGGCGGCCCGGAAGCTGCACGGCGAGGTCGGGCGGCTGCTAGGAACACTCGCCTTCTCTATCAGTATCTGAAAACTCACTCCTTGTAATCCGGCATGCACGTTGAGCAATATTTCCAGCAGTGTCGGGTGGGACGAATCCTGGCCGGTGGACGGCAAACGACGGGGTAGGCGATGCGCGAGTCGGTGCAGGCAGAGGTCATGATGAGCTTCCTCGTGTCCGAGGAGCTGTCCTTCCGCATTCCCGTCGAACTGCGATACGAGACCTGTGATCCGTACGCCGTGCGGTTGACCTTCCACTTGCCCGGAGACGCGCCCGTGACCTGGGTGTTCGGCCGGGAGCTGCTGATCGACGGAGTGGGCAGGCCGTGTGGCGACGGTGATGTGCACATCGCTCCGGCCGACCCGGAGGCGCTCGGCGAGGTACTGATCCGGCTTCAGGTCGGCGCCGATCACGCGCTGTTCCGGTCCGGGACCGCGCCGCTCGTCGCGTTCCTCGACCGCACGGACAGGCTCGTGCCGCTCGGACAGGAGCGCTCCCTCGAAGGCTTCGACACCTCGCTCGACACGGTCCTCGACCGCATCCTCACCGAGGAGCAGAGCGCGGGCTGACGCCGCGGCCGGCCCGGAGCGGAGTAACGCTTCCTCACGCGGTGCGCCGGAGCAGGATGGTTTCAGCGCTTCCCGGCGGCGGTCAGTGCTTGCGGCGTCGTCCCTTCCCGCTGCGTGCCGGGGTCCTGGCGGCCGCGGCCTGGGCGGGGACCGTCGCACCGCCGTCGCGGTCCGCGGCGACCACCAGGGCGGCCAGCGCGGTCGTCACCGGCACGGCCGCCACCAGCCCGATCGATCCGACCAGCGTGCGCACGATCTCCTCCGCGACCAGTTCGCTGTTGGCGACCGTGTCCACGCTGCTCTGCGCGATCGAGAAGAGCAGCAGCAGTGGCAGCGCGGCGCCCGCGTAGGCCAGGACGAGGGTGTTGACGACCGAGGCGATGTGGTCGCGGCCGATGCGGATGCCCGCGCGGTACAGCCCGCGCCAGCCCATCGTGGGGTTCGCCTCGTGCAGCTCCCAGACCGCGGACGTCTGCGTCACCGTCACGTCGTCCAGGACGCCGAGCGAACCGATGATGACACCGGCCAGCAGCAGACCGCTCATGTCGATGGACGGGAACAGACCGTGGATCAGGCCGGTGCTGTCGTCGGTGTTGCCGGTCAGCAGGGCCCAGTCGATGAAGAACGAGCCCAGGAGACCGATCAGCATCAGGGACAGCAGGGTGCCGACCACCGCCACGGAGGTCCGGGCCGACAGGCCGTGACACATGTAGAGCGCGATCAGCATGATCGCGCTGGATCCCACGACGGCCACGAGCAGCGGGTTCGAGCCCTGAAGGATCGCGGGCAGGATGAAGAAGTTCAGGATCATGAAGCTGATGGCCAGGGCGACCAGCGCCATGACTCCGCGCATCCGCCCGATCACCACGACGACCAGGGCGAAGATCACGGCGAGCAGTGTCAGGGGCAGCTTCCGGTTCGCGTCCGTGACCGAGTACTGGAGGTCCTTGGGGGCGGAGGGCTCGTAGGCGACGACGACCTTCTCGCTCTGGTGCAACTGCCGTGACTGGTCCGGCTGGACGATCTCGGTGAACGTGCGGCCCTTGTCCTTCCCGGTGTCGACCCGGACTGTGGCCTTCTTGCAGTCCCCCGCCGTCCCGCGCCGGGCGGCCGAGCCCCCGGTGCCTGAGGTGTCGCCCAGCGAGCCCGCCGAAGAGGCGTTCACGGACTTGCAGTCCACCTGGTCGATCTTCGTGACGGTCGCCTGCTGGGTCTGCCGGTCGAAGCCGACACCGGTGCGCTCGTGGGCCGGAGCGCCGCCGGGCCACAGCACCACGAGCCCCACGACGACCGCGGCCGCGAAGGGGATCAGCACCGCGGCGATGACCTTGCGCAGATGCCGGGAGACCGGTGCGGCGGGGCCGTGACTGTGGGAATGCCCGTGCCCGTGCCCGGCGTTCGCGGGCTCGTCGCGCCCGCGCCGCGGACCCGGACCGTGGTCGTGGCCGTCCTCGGAACCGTGGTGATCGTTCTCCGGCCCGTGTCCGTGTCCTCGGCCGTGCTCCGGACCGTGTTCGTGCCCCGGCCCGTGCCCGCTGCCGGGGCCCTGCCCGCGGCCGCCGTCGGAGCCGGGACGCCGCGGTGGCTCGGGCGGAGGGAACGGATGCTGCCGGGTCGTGGTCACCGCCCGATCATCGCAAGAACGTCAAGGGCCCTCTGTTCACCGCGCCAGACATGACGCTAGCGTGGAGGCACCTTTGCACACGCGGGAGCTCGGAGCACCGGGCTGAGAGGGCGCTGACCTCCGTCTTCGCGATGTTTCACATGAAACATCGGCGATCGGAAGCCGCTGCGTCGACCGCTGAACCTGTTACCGGGTAATGCCGGCGTAGGGAGTAGGTCTCATGACCGACAAGGATGTACGCACGCCTGCCTTCGGCCGGACGGACGGGGTCTCCCCGGCGTCTGCGAACGGCCAGGACGGACGGTCCATCGGCTGGCACAAGGCGTACGTCGGGGGCACGCGCCCCGATCTGCGGGTGCCGGTTCGCCAGGTGCACCTCACCAACGGGCAGTCCGTGACGCTGTACGACACCTCGGGGCCGTACACCGATCCGGCCGTCGACACCGATGTGCGCAGGGGGCTGGCCCCGTTGCGCGAGAACTGGATCATCGGCCGCGGAGACACCGAGGAGTACGCGGGCCGTCCCGTCCGTCCCGAGGACGACGGGATCAAGCACACGGCCCCACGCGGAGGACTGCGCAATCTCGACGCGGTCTTCCCCGGCCGGCCCCGTCAGCCCCGCCGTGGGCGTCCCGGGCAGCCGGTCACCCAGCTCGCCTACGCGCGACGCGGTGAGATCACCCCCGAGATGGAGTTCGTGGCGGTCCGCGAGAACGTCGCCCCCGAGGTCGTACGGGAGGAGATCGCCGCAGGCCGGGCGGTGCTGCCGGTGAACGTCAACCACCCGGAGATCGAGCCGATGATCATCGGCAAGCGGTTCCTGGTGAAGGTCAACGCCAACATCGGCAATTCCGCGGTCACTTCCTCCATCGAGGAGGAGGTCGAGAAGATGACCTGGGCGACCCGCTGGGGCGCGGACACGGTCATGGACCTGTCCACCGGCCGCAACATCCACACCACACGCGAGTGGGTGCTGCGCAACTCCCCCGTCCCCATCGGGACCGTGCCGCTCTATCAGGCACTGGAGAAGGTCGACGGCCGCGCCGAGGAACTGACCTGGGAGATCTACAAGGACACCGTCATCGAGCAGGCCGAGCAGGGCGTGGACTACATGACGGTCCACGCGGGCGTGCGCCTGGCGTACGTACCGCTCACCGCGAACCGCAAGACGGGCATCGTCTCGCGCGGTGGATCGATCATGGCCGCCTGGTGCCTCGCGCACCACGAGGAGTCGTTCCTGTACGAGAACTTCGAGGAGCTCTGCGAGATCCTCGCCGCGTACGACGTCACCTACTCGCTGGGCGACGGGCTGCGGCCGGGTTCCATCGCCGACGCCAACGACGCCGCGCAGTTCGCGGAGTTGAGGACGCTCGGGGAACTCAACAAGGTCGCGAAGCGTTTTCAGGTCCAGACGATGATCGAAGGCCCGGGCCATGTCCCGATGCACAAGATCAAGGAGAACATCGACCTTCAGCAGGAGATCTGTGATGAAGCTCCGTTCTATACCCTCGGCCCGCTGACGACGGACGTCGCGCCCGCGTACGACCACATCACGTCCGGCATCGGTGCCGCGATGATCGCCTGGTGGGGCACGGCCATGCTCTGCTACGTCACGCCCAAGGAGCACCTGGGCCTGCCCGATCGTGACGACGTCAAGACCGGCGTCATCACCTACAAGATCGCCGCCCATGCGGCCGATCTCGCCAAGGGCCACCCGGGTGCGCAGGAATGGGACGACGCCCTCTCCGACGCCCGCTTCGAGTTCCGGTGGGAGGACCAGTTCAATCTGGCCCTCGACCCGGACACGGCACGGGAGTTCCACGACCGGACGCTGCCGGCCGAGCCCGCCAAGACGGCCCACTTCTGCTCCATGTGCGGGCCGAAGTTCTGCTCGATGAAGATCAGCCAGGACATCAACGAGCGGTTCGGCGGCGGAGTGGCCGAGGGCGCCTCCGCAGAGGAGATCTCCGAGGGCATGCTGCAGAAGTCCCGGGAGTTCGCGGAGGCGGGCAACCGCGTGTACCTGCCACTGGCCGACTGAGTCGCTCCACAGGTGGCCGGGGGCGCGGCCCGGGAGGTCCACCCGGGCCGCCGCCCCACGGCACCGCCATGGCGCGGCCCGGCCCGCCCCGGCACGGTCACGGCGTTGCGTCCTGCGGGTACCAGCGCAGCTCGACGGTGTTCCCGTCCGGGTCCTGGACGTAGACCGAGGTGGCGCTGCCGCGTGCGCCGTAGCGCTGCACGGGTCCTTCGAGCACGGTGAAGGTCCCGGACGCGATGACCTGGTCCCAGTCCAGCGGCTCCACGGTGAGGCAGATGTGGTCGACGTTGGACCCCTCGGGGGCATGTGCCACCAGGTCGATGATGGTCTCCGCGGTGATCCTCACCGACGGGAACGGCGCCTGGCCGCGCCGCCATTCGGCGACGCGCACGGGCTCCAGGCCGAGGAGTCCGGTGTAGAAGGCCAGGGACCGCTCGACGTCCTGGACGTTGAGGACCAGGTGGTCGAAGGCCTTCACGCGCACGGTGGTCATGTCGTCTCCAGGTCGACGGCGTGGCGGGGCCACGCGCTGAACGGGGCGGGGTCGATCACGTCGGCACGGCCACGCCCCGATCCGTCCCCCGGGCCGTGCCGACGCCTTCTACGATCCGCCGCGGGACGGATGCCATCAAGACATGATCGCTGCACGACTGTTGAGCCAGATTTAACGACGGGGGATTCATGCTGGAACGACTGGAGACCGAGACGTTTCTGACGCTGGCCGAGGAACTGCACTTCGGCAGGACCGCCGAGCGTCTGCGGATCACGACCGGACGGGTCAGCCAGGTGATCAAGGCGATCGAGCGCAGGGTCGGCGGCCTGCTGTTCGAACGCACCAGCCGCTCCGTGCGGCTCACCCCGGTCGGCCGGCAGCTGGCGGACGAGCTGGCACCCCTGGCCGCCGGGATGGAAGCGGCGCTGCGCAGGGCGGCCGATGCCGCCCTGGGCGTCACCGGAGAACTGCGGGTCGCCTTCCTCGGCGAGTGGACGGCACCCGCACTCCTCAAGGCCGTCGCCCTGTTCGGTGAGCGGCACCCCGACTGTCGGGTCGACGTGCGGGAGGTCCAGTTGTCCAACTCCCGGGCGAGTCTGGTGGACGGCTCGATCGACGTGCTGCTCGCCTCGTTCCCGTTCGACGGCATGGCCCGCGGGCCCGCCCTGCTGCGTGAGAGAAGAGTCCTGGCCGTCGCGGCCGGTCATCCGCTGGCCGGAGAGGAGCGGCTGTCCCTAGAGGTGCTCGCGGACCATCCCGTGGTGCAGTACCCCGAGGTCACCTCCGCCGGATTCAAGCGCGACCGCACACCGGATCACACCCCCTCGGGCAGACCCGTTCCCAAGGGTCCGGCCGGCGGGTCCTTCTCCGAGATGCTGTCGCTGGTCGCGATGGGCCGGGGCGTCCTCCCGGTCGGTGAACACTCCCGCCAGTACTACCCACGGCCCGACGTCGCCTACGTCCCCCTCCACGACGCACAGCCGATCGAACGGGGACTCGTGTGGAGGGAGGGCAACACCAGCGAGCGGCTGCGTGCCTTCGTACGGGCCGCGACGGACGCGGCCGACCCGCCCCACCCGCACGCCTACCGTTCGGATCCTCCGGCGGCTTCTCCGGGGAGACTGGGCCCATGACACCGACATCGATGAGCAAGGGCGCCAACCTTCCCGTTGCCGCACGGCAGGTGCGGGTCGTACTCGGCTGGTCCGGGGGCCCCGGAGCGCCGGACGCCGACGCCTCGGCCCTGCTGCTCCGCGCGGACGGCCGGGTGCGCGACGACGGTGACTTCGTCTTCTACAACCAGCCCCGGCACGTCTCGGGGGCCGTGCGTCACTCGGGCAAGCGGCGCGAGGGCGGCGGGACGACGGACACCGTCGAGGTGGATCTGGGCGCCCTGGAGCCGGAGATCCAGCGGGTGGTCCTGGGCGCCTCCGCCGACGGGGGCACCTTCGGCGAGCTGTCGGGGCTGAGACTGAGGCTGTTCGACGCCGGGACCGGCGAGGAGCTGGCGTTCTTCGACATGGAGGCGACGACGGAGACGGCCTTCATCGGCGGTGAGCTGTACCTGCGGGGCGATCGGTGGAAGTTCCGCGCGGTCGGCCAGGGGTACGCCTCCGGGCTCGCGGGCCTGGCCACCGACTTCGGGATCAGCGTGGACGAGGAGCCGGGCGCCCCCGCGGGCACGGACCCGAGGAGCGCCGCCGCGGGAACGGTGTCACCGACGCCCCCGCCCCCGCCGGTTCCCCCGGCACCCCCGGTCCAGGCACCCCCGGTCCAGGCACCCGCTCCCGCCCCCGCCGCCGGGTCGGCTCCCCGGCTCGTGAAGGGGGAGGAGCGGTTGCCCGTGGACATGCGCAAGCGGCTCTCCCTGCGCAAGGAGCAGGTGGCGGTCAGCCTGCGCAAGCACGGGGCCGTGGGCGTCAGGGCCCGCGTCATCCTGGTCCTGGACGCCTCCGGATCGATGTCGTTCCTGTACTCCAAGGGGGTCGTGGCCGATGTCGTGGAGCGGATGGCCGCCGTGGCGGCCCAGCTGGACGACGACGGGGAGATGCAGGCGTGGACCTTCGCGTCGAACCCGGCCCGGCTGCCGGACCTCGCCCTCGGGGATCTGCCGGACTGGCTGGAGCTCCACGTCCGGGTCGGTGAGCTGACCCTGTTCCGGCGGAAGAAGCCGAGGAAGGGCCTGCTGCCGGGACAGGTGGACATGCGGGCGGTCGGTATCCAGAACGAGGAGCAGAAGGTGATCGCCGAGGTCCGCGCGTACGTCCGCGAGCATCCGGCCGCCGATCCGACGCTGGTGCTGTTCTTCTCCGACGGCGGTGTCTACCGCAACAAGGAGATCGAGAAGGAGCTGCTGGAGGCGGTGGAGGAGCCGGTCTTCTGGCAGTTCGTGGGACTGGGGCGCTCCAACTACGGCGTTCTGGAGCGGTTCGACACCCTGCCGGGCCGGCGCGTCGACAACGTGGGCTTCTTCGCCGTCGACGACATCAGCGACGTACCCGATCCGGAGCTCTACGACCGGCTGCTGTCCGAGTTCCCCTCGTGGATGAAGGAGGCGCGGCGGCTGGGCATCGTCTGAGGGGGCGCCCGGCAGCGGTGTGCGGGCCCGCGCGCCCGCGCGGGCCCTCTCCTGCCGCGGACCCGGCCGTCGGCCGGCCGGGTCACTCGGGCTGGTGCTCAGGTCCTCCGAAGTCCGGGCTGGTGAAGTCCGGGCTGGAGAAGCTCGGACGCGGGCCCGCCGCGGGCCCGCCCTCGGGGCTGCTGAACCCCGGCCGGCCGTACCCGAGGTGGGGTATGCGGCTGGGGGCCGGTGCGGGGCGGCCCAGTGCCGCCGAGCCCGGGTCCGCGAGGGCTTCCCTGAGGAACGGCAGGATGCCCCGCTCCAGCAGGGCGTCCCGCCAGGCTTCCTTGGCCCGGGTGACCTGTTGGGTCAGCTCGTCGCCCGCTCCGGCCCGCAGGGACGACGAGCCGTTGCGCAGCGCGGTGAGCAGCAGTCCGGCCGCGGCGACCAGGATGGCGGCCGCCGTGACCCCGCCGAAGACCCATCCGGTGGTCAGAAGGGTCTTGGCGATGGCCGGTTCGGGGTTGAGCATCCTCAGGACGTAGCCGACGAGCAGGAATATCACCGCGGCCGTCCCGGCGAGGACCGGGGCGAGCACCGCGACGACGGCGACCGCGCCGGCGCCGGCGGTCTCGGTGACCTCGCCGACGGTGGCGGCGAGACCCATCGCGGTCGTGTCCGGCTCCGCGGAGCCGGTCTCCTCGCTCAGGGCCTGGGCGGACCGCACCGGGCGGCGCAGTTCGCTGCGGATCTTCACATAGTGCGCGTACTCGTCCGCCGCGGCCGTCGTGATGAGGGCCGTGGCGTTGAGCGCCATGGTGCGCAGTTGTTCGAGGTTGAGCCGCTGGCCGACAGCGGCGAGTTCCGGGCGGTGTGGGGCGGAGCGCAGCGCCTCATCGAGGATCCGCTCGTATTCCTGGCGGTCCTCGCTCAGCAGGTGCTGCGGAACGCTGTTCATCTGCATCCCCCGATGCTCCGTAGGGCTGGTGGCTCGCACGCTGACGAGCCGTTGGGCAGAAACGGAGGGGAGCCTGCTACGGATAAGCCGATGGTAGAGCGGTGACGGCACGCCGTGACAGGGGGTTTCCAGAAATTGGCCCCTGTCCCGGAGTGCTCCGCCGCCGGACGCCTGTCCGGTGAACGCTCAGATTTCCAGCGGAAGTTGTTGGACCAGCAGCTTTCCGGCCATGGTCACGCCGCCGTCCATCGCGATGGCGAGTCCGTCGGCGTAGACGTGCGGTCCTTCGATGACGGGGCCCGCTCCGGACTCGCCGTCCTCCGGGAGCACCTCGCCCAGGAGATAGGGAATGGGGCTGTGGCCGTGGACGACGCGGGTGCCGCCGTAGGCGCCGAGCAGTTCGCGGACCGCGTCGGCGCCGTCGTCGCGGAAGGCGAAGCGGCGGGTGAACTTGCGGAACAGGTCCCAGCAGTCCTCGGCGTCGTTGCGCGTGAGGGTTTCGCGGACGGTGTCGTTGACCGCTTCGATGGAGTCGCCGTAGTCGAGGTAGGCGGTGGTGTCGGAGTGCACCAGAAGGTGCCCGTCGACCAGTTCCATGGCGTCGAGGCGGGCCATCCACTGGAGGTGGTGGTCCTGGAGGCGGTCCATGTCCGTCTTCTGGCCGCCGTTGAGCAGCCAGGCGGCCTGGAAGGTGGCGGTGCCGGCGCCGGAGCTCACGGGCGTGTCGCCGAAGCGCTTGGCGCCCAGGAGCAGCAGCTCGTGGTTGCCCATGAGCGCCTTGCAGTAGCCCCCGGCCGCGGCCGCCTCGGCGGAGAGCCGCATCACGAGGTCGATGACGCCGATGCCGTCCGGGCCGCGGTCGGTGAAGTCGCCGAGGAACCACAGCCGCGCGGTGCCGGCCGACCAGCTGCCGGCGGCGTCGACGAGGCCCTTGGCCCGGAGCGCGTCGAGGAGCTGGTCGAGGTAGCCGTGGACGTCCCCGACGACGTACAGCGGGCCGGGTCCGGCGCCCGTCGCGGGGGCGGGCGCGCCGGCCGGGTCGACGACGACCTGCTGGGTGTCACCCCGGTTGATGACCGGCAGATCGCGCTGCGTGGGCGTGTATCCCTCGGAGAACTCTCCGGGGAACTCCGGCGGAGCCTCGGCGGACGCGTACGGGGAGGCTTCTCCCGACGCGTACCCCGCGCTCTCGCCGACGGGTCCTGCGCCCTCGCCGTGAGGCGTGTTCTGCGCATACGGACCGGTCTCGTGGACGTAACCGGGCACTCGGAAGTCGCGCAACGTCGCCGTCCGCACCACCTCGGGTCCCTGACCGGCCCCCTGAGTCATCGACCCCTCCACCACCATCGCGCCGCATCTGCACCGGTTCGGACTGCCTGGTCGCAGCGGCCCGCGGTGTCGTCCGCCCATCATAGGAATGCGGATCGCGCCATGTGATGACCCAGGGGTGGTGAATCGGAACAGGAGCCCAGTTCACCGCGGTTTTTGCCCGAATTGGGCGGGGCTCGGCCCGCCCGATCCGGGTCGGGCGTCAGCCCTGCTCGGGTGATCGGGGCGGGCTGACCGTCGTCCGGGGCGGTCGGCGCTGCGAGGAGGTCCGCACGATCAGCTCCGTCGGTATCACCTGCTCGACCGGTTGGTCCGATTCGACCCCTTCGATCGCGTCGATCAGCAGCTGGACGACAGCCGTGCCGATTCTGCGCGGTTTGAGGGAGAGGGTCGTGACGGGCGGCTCGGTGCTGGCGTAGACGGTCGACTCGCTGCAGCAGACCAGCAGCAGGTCCTCGGGTACGCGCAGACCGTAGCGGCGGGCGGCGGCCAGCAGATCGGTGCCGTTCGGGTCGAAGAGACCGTAGACGGCGTCGGGACGGTCGGGCCGGGCGAGCAGCCGGTCGGCGGCGACGGCTCCGGCGCACGGATCGTGCGCCGGATAGGCCTCGTAGACCGGATCCTGGCCCACCCGCTCGCACCAGCGCAGGTACGCGGTGGTGGAGAGGTGGGTGTACGTGTCCGTGGTGGTGCCGGTGAGGAGGCCGATGCGCCGGGCGCCCGCGGCCGCCAGATGGTCGAGGATGCCGAGGACCGCGGCCTCGTGGTCGTTGTCCACCCAGGCGGTGACCGGGAGCGACCCCACGGGCCGGCCGTCGGAGACGACCGGCAGCCCCTGGCGGACCAGCTCGCTGACGACCGGGTCCTGGTCGGAGGGGTCGATGACCACGGTTCCGTCCAGGGCCACGTTCGACCACACGTCGTGGCGGGAGGTCGCCGGGAGGATGACCAGGGCGTATCCCCGGGCGAGCGCGGCCGAGGTGGCGGCTCTGGCCATCTCCGCGAAGTAGGCGAACTCCGTGAAGGTGAAAGGTTCATCCCCGTACGTGGTGACGGTCAGGCCGATCAGGCCCGACTTGCCGGTACGGAGGGTTCGGGCCGCGGCCGAGGGGCGATAGCCCAGTCGGTCGGCGACTTCGCGGACATGGCGTCGGGTGGCGTCCGGGAGCCGCCCCTTGCCGTTGAGGGCATCGGACACGGTCGTGATGGAGACCCCCGCCGCCGCGGCCACGTCTCTGATGCCCGCCCGGCCCGGCCGACCGCCTCGGCGGGAGGTTTCCGCCCGGCTCACCTGGTGCTTCCCTGCTGCTGTCATGGCGAGCCGATAGTAGGGCTCATACGGTGGGGTAGTGCGGACGCATATGCACGCGTTGACAGGCACGTTTCTGCATGATCGATAGCCGCTAACTTCCTTGGAAAAGAAGGCAGTTGGGTGATCTCATCCCAGTACGTGACTTGTCGACGCGTGCGGGCCTGCCAAGCGGGCCATGTCTCGAAGAGGTCTCAACTCACCTGTACGAGGGATGCGCGCCACGGCGCGAGCCACCGGCGCATGTGATACCCGTCGACGCGCCCCCTTTCGTACGACTTCGTACGAGGACGACGTCCACAGGCCATTCGCAGCGGCGCGGAATCCTCATAAGGTGAGAAGCATTGGTAGCCGGTGGTGGTCATGAGCCGCTGGTGGTCACGAGGAGGACTGCGGTGAGCGACACGAACCCCAAGCTGCGTGCCGAGCTGGCGGGTATCCCCACCTACAAGCCCGGCAAGCCGGCCGCCGCCGGCGGAGCCGTGGCGTACAAGCTCTCCTCCAACGAGAACCCGTACCCGCCGCTGCCCGGTGTGGTCGAGAGCCTGACCGCGGCGACCGGTTCCTTCAACCGTTACCCGGACATGGCGTGCACCGGGCTGATGAACGAGCTGGCGGACCGTTTCGGCGTCCCCGTCTCCCACCTGGCGACCGGCACCGGCTCGGTCGGTGTCGCGCAGCAGCTGCTCCAGGCCACGAGCGGCCCCGGCGACGAGGTCATCTACGCCTGGCGGTCCTTCGAGGCGTACCCGATCATCACCCAGATCAGCGGGGCGACCTCGGTGCAGGTGCCGCTGACCCCGGGCGAGGTGCACGACCTGGACGCGATGGCCGACGCCATCACCGAGCGGACCCGGCTGATTTTCCTCTGCAACCCGAACAACCCGACCGGCACCGTGGTCCGCCGGGCCGAGCTGGAGCGGTTCCTGGACCGGGTGCCGAGCGATGTGCTGGTCGTCCTGGACGAGGCGTACCGCGAGTTCATCCGTGACGTCGAGGTCCCGGACGGTGTGGAGATCTACCGTGACCGGCCCAATGTCTGTGTGCTGCGCACCTTCTCCAAGGCGTACGGGCTGGCAGGACTGCGGGTCGGTTTCGCGATCGCGCACGAGCCGGTGGCGGCCGCGCTGCGCAAGACGGCGGTGCCGTTCGGCGTGAGCCAGCTGGCCCAGGACGCCGCCGTGGCGAGCCTGCGCGCCGAGGACGAACTGATCGGCCGGGTCGGCTCCCTGGTCTCGGAGCGCACCCGGGTGGTCGACGCGCTGCGCGGTCAGGGCTGGACGGTGCCCGAGACGCAGGCCAACTTCGTGTGGCTGCGGCTGGGGGAGCGCACCCTCGACTTCGCCGCGCACTGCGAGCAGGCCGGTGTCGTCGTGCGTCCCTTCGCCGGTGAGGGCGTCCGCGTCACCATCGGGGAGACCGAGGCGAACGACATCTTCCTGAAGGCGACCGAGAGCTTCCACAAGGGGCTGTAGCCGTCCGGCGGACCAACTGCCCACCGGAGCGCGCTTGTCCGGCGCCCCCCAGGTGGTGGCGTCCGTCCGTGAGCCGGTGACCGAGGGGCCCGTACGCGATCGACGCGTACGGGCCCCTCGGCGTGCGTGGGGTCGCGCGTGAGCGGCGAGGGGGCGGGTCCGGGAGGCTGGTGTCCGCCCGGGGCCGCCCGGCCCCGCGGGCCGGGTCCCTTCGGCCCCGTTTAGGGACCCCCCACCCCTCTTGCCTCGAACGGGCATGCGTCATACTTGCTTGTGAATGTGAACGCGTTCACAAGCGTGTCCTGTTGCTCCCGTGATGTCTGTTGTTGAGCGGGCACACTGCCGCTGTGACCACGGCGACGTAAGGAGACTGACGACGTGGAATTGGCTTTGGCGCCGGAAACCATGGCGCGATGGCAGTTCGGCATTATCACCGTCTACCACTTCTTCTTCGTCCCCTTGACGATCTCGCTCGCCGCGCTCGTCGCCGGCCTGCAGACCGCCTGGGTTCGTACGGAGAATCAGAAGTACCTCAGGGCCACCAAGTTCTGGGGCAAGCTCTTCCTGATCAACATCGCGATGGGTGTCGTCACCGGCATCGTGCAGGAGTTCCAGTTCGGCATGAACTGGTCGGCCTACTCGCGGTTCGTCGGTGACATCTTCGGGGCGCCCCTCGCCTTCGAGGCGCTGATCGCCTTCTTCTTCGAGTCCACCTTCATCGGGCTGTGGATCTTCGGCTGGGACAAACTCCCGAAGAAGCTCCACCTCGCCTGCATCTGGATGGTCTCCATCGGCACCGTCCTGTCGGCGTACTTCATCCTCGCGGCCAACTCGTGGATGCAGCACCCGGTCGGCTACCGGATCAACAAGGCGCGAGGGCGCGCGGAACTCACCGACTTCTGGCACGTCCTGACGCAGAACACCGCACTCGCCCAGGCGTTCCACACCCTGACCGCCGCCTTCCTGACCGGCGGCGCGTTCATGGTGGGCATCGCCGGCATCCACCTGGCCCGCAAGCGGCACGTCGCCGTCATGAAGACCTCGCTGCGGCTCGGGCTCATCACCGTCGTCATCGCCGGTCTCCTCACGGCGATCAGCGGCGACACCCTCGGCAAGGTCATGTTCAAACAGCAGCCGATGAAGATGGCCGCCGCCGAGGCGCTGTGGGACGGCCAGGACTCCGCGCCCTTCTCGATCTTCGCCTACGGAGACGTCAGCAAGGGCCACAACACCGTCGAGCTCTCGATCCCGGGGATACTGTCCTTCCTCGCCAACGACGACTTCAATTCGTACGTCCCCGGCATCAACGACACGAACAAGGCCGAGCAGCAGAAGTACGGTCCGGGCGACTACCGCCCCATCATCCCGGTCACCTTCTGGGCGTTCCGCTGGATGATCGGCTTCGGCATGGCGTCCTTCGCGATCGGTGTCGTCGGACTCTGGCTGACCCGCAAGAAGTTCATGCTGCCGCAGCACCTCAGGGTCGCCGAGGACGAGGCACCGCACCTGGTCCTGTTCAAGAACAAGGCCCTCGGCCCGACCCTCACCAAGTGGGGCTGGCGCATCGCCATCTGGACGCTGGCGTTCCCGCTGATCGCCAACTCCTGGGGCTGGATCTTCACCGAGATGGGCCGTCAGCCGTGGGTCGTCTACGGCGTGCTCCAGACCCGCTTCGCGGTCTCCCCCACCGTCTCGCAGGGCGAGGTCATCACCTCGCTGACCGTCTACTCGCTGATCTACGCGATCCTCGCCGTCATCGAGGTCAAGCTGCTCGCGAAGTACGTGAAGGCCGGCCCGCCCGAGCTCACCGAGTCCGACCTCAACCCGCCCACCAGGATCGGCGGCGACGCCGACAAGCCGATGGCCTTCTCCTACTAGGCTCAGGGAGCTGCTGAGTCATGGAACTTCACGACGTCTGGTTCGTCCTCATCGCCATCCTCTGGATCGGCTACTTCTTCCTGGAGGGCTTCGACTTCGGGGTCGGCATCCTCACCAAGCTGCTGGCCCGTGACCGCACCGAGAAGCGGGTGCTGATCAACACGATCGGCCCCGTGTGGGACGGCAACGAGGTGTGGCTGCTCACGGCGGGCGGCGCGACCTTCGCGGCCTTCCCGGAGTGGTACGCCACCCTCTTCTCCGGCTTCTATCTGGCCCTGCTGCTCATCCTGGTCTGTCTGATCGTGCGCGGTGTCGCCTTCGAGTACCGGGCGAAGCGTCCCGAGGAGCACTGGCAGCGCAACTGGGAGACGGCGATCTTCTGGACCTCGCTGATCCCGGCGTTCCTGTGGGGTGTCGCCTTCGGGAACATCGTGCGCGGAGTCAAGATCGACCGGAACTTCGAGTACGTGGGCAACTTCTGGGACCTGCTCAACCCCTACTCGATCCTCGGTGGTCTGGTGACGCTCACGCTGTTCACCTTCCACGGCGCCGTGTTCGTCGGGCTCAAGACGGTGGGGGACATCCGGGAGCGGTCCCGGAAGCTCGCGCTGCAAGTCGGTCTGGCGACGGCGGTGCTGGCGCTGGTCTTCCTCATCTGGACCCAGATCGACAACGGTGACGGGGCCTCGCTGGCCGCCCTGATCGTGGCCGTGGTCGCCCTCGTCGCGGCACTGGCGATGGTCAACGCCGGGCGGGAGGGATGGGCCTTCATCCTCTCGGGGGTCACCATCGTGGCGGCCGTCGCGATGCTCTTCCTCTCGCTCTTCCCGGACGTCATGCCGTCCTCGCTCAACCCGGACTGGAGCCTCACGGTCACCAACGCCTCGTCGAGCCACTACACCCTGAAGATCATGACCTGGTGTGCCGTGATCGCCACACCGATCGTTCTGCTCTACCAGAGCTGGACCTACTGGGTGTTCCGCAAGCGCATCGGCACGCACCACATCGCCGTGGACGTGTCGCACTGAATCCGATGTAACGGCACGTTTCACGTGAAACGTGTCTGATGGGCCAAAGGTGTGTTTCACGTGAAACCAATCGATCACCGCCTGCTTCGGTACGCCCGAGCCACCCGCCTCTTCCTCGTGGCGATCGTGGGGCTGGGCGCCGCCGGAGCGGCCCTGGTCATCGCCCAGGCGATGCTCATCGCCGAAGTGGTGGTCGGCGCCTTCCAGCACGGGTTCTCCGTCGCCGAACTGCGCACTCCCCTGATGTTGTTGACGGCCGTGGCGCTCGGTCGCGCCGCGGTCGCCTGGCTCACCGAACTCGCCGCGCACCGCGCGAGCGCCGCGGTGAAGTCGGAGCTGAGAGGGCGACTGCTGGAGCGGGCCGCCTCGCTCGGCCCCGGCTGGCTCAGCGGCCGGCGGACCGGTTCCCTGGTCGCCCTCGCGACCCGGGGCGTCGACGCGCTCGACGACTACTTCTCCCGCTACCTGCCCCAGTTGGGGCTCGCGCTCGTCGTCCCGGCCGCCGTACTGGCGCGGATCGTCACCGAGGACTGGGTCTCGGCGGCGATCATCGTCGGCACGCTGCCGCTGATCCCCCTGTTCATGGTGCTGATCGGCTGGGCCACGCGCAGCCAGATGGACCGTCAATGGCAGATGCTGTCCCGCCTGTCCGGGCACTTCCTGGACGTCGTCGCGGGACTGCCCACGCTCAAGGTGTTCGGCCGCGCCAAGGCACAGGCCGAGTCGATCCGGAAGATCACCGGCCAGTACCGGCAGGCGACCATGCGGACGCTCCGGATCGCCTTCCTGTCGTCCTTCGCCCTGGAACTGCTCGCCACCATCTCGGTGGCCCTGGTCGCGGTGACCATCGGAATGCGGCTCGTCCGGGGCGAGCTGGACCTGTACACGGGGCTCGTCATCCTGGTGCTGGCACCCGAGGCCTATCTGCCGCTGCGACAGGTGGGCGCCCAGTACCACGCGGCCGCCGAGGGACTCGCCGCCGCCGAGGCGATCTTCGAGGTGCTGGAGACCCCGGCACCGAGGGCGGGTTCGCTCTCGCTGCCGATGCCCGCGGGACCGGTCTCCTTCGAGGGCGTGAGCGTGCGCTACCCGGGACGCTCCACGGACGCGGTCTCGGACGTCTCCTTCACGGTCGAACCCGGTGAGACGGTCGCCCTCGTCGGCCCCAGCGGCGCGGGCAAGTCGACGCTCCTGAACGTCCTGCTCGGCTTCGCCGAGCCCACCTCCGGCCGTGTCCTGGCCGGGGGAGCCGACCTGGCCGACGCCGACCTCACGCAGTGGCGCTCACGGATCGCCTGGGTGCCGCAACGCCCCCATCTGTACGCCGGTTCCATCGCCGAGAACGTACGGCTGGCACGGCCCGACGCGGACGACACCGCGCTGCGCCGGGCCCTCGTCGACGCCGGTGCGGCGGAGTTCGTCGACGCGCTGCCCGCCGGAGCCGACACGGTCATCGGCGAGGACGGCGCCGGACTCTCGGCCGGCCAGCGCCAGCGCCTGGCCCTCGCGCGGGCGTTCCTCGCGGACCGGCCCGTGCTGCTCCTGGACGAGCCGACGGCCTCGCTCGACGGCGCGACCGAGGCCGAGGTCGTCGCGGCGGTCCGGCGGCTGGCCGTGGGACGGACCGTCCTGCTGGTCGTGCACCGGCCGGCCCTGCTGGACGTCGCGGACCGCGTGGTCCGCCTGGAGGCCCCGGTCGTCGGAGCGCCCCGCCCGGCGCCCGAGGCCGCCGGCCCCGGTCTCACGGAGCCGTCGCACACCCGGCCTCCCCAGGAGACGGAGCCGCGGAGCACGCACCCCGCGGACGCCGAAGCGGGCGCCGCGCCCTCCTCTGGCCGGAGCGGTGTGCTCGCCCGCGTCCGGGCGACGGCGGCTCCCCGGAGGCGCCCGCTGGCGCTGGCCCTGCTCCTCGGCGGCCTCGCGCTCGGGAGCGCCGTCGGCCTCATGGCGACCTCCGGATGGCTCATCTCCCGGGCCTCCCAGCAGCCGCCGGTGTTCTATCTGATGGTCGCGGTGACGGCCACCCGGACGTTCGGCATCGGACGGGCGGTGTTCCGGTACGCGGAGCGGCTCGTGTCGCACGACGCCGTGCTGCGGATGCTGGCCGACACCCGCGTGGCCGTCTACCGGCGTCTGGAACGGCTCGCACCCGCCGGACTGCGGACCACACGGCGCGGCGACCTGCTGTCGCGGCTCGTCGCGGACGTGGACACCTTGCAGGACTACTGGCTGCGCTGGCTCCTGCCGGCCGGAGCCGCGGCCCTGGTCTCCGCCGCCTCCGTCGGGTTCACCGCCTGGCTCCTGCCCGAGGCCGGGGCCGTCCTCGCCGCCGGGCTGCTGGCGGCCGGTGCCGGAGTCCCCCTGGTGACCGGCGCCGTGGCGCGGCGGGCCGAGCGAAGGCTGGCTCCCGCGCGCGGCGAGTTGGCGACCCAGGTGGCCGACCTGCTCACCGGGACCGCCGAACTGACTGTCGCGGGCGCGCTGCCCGCCCGTACCGCGAAGGCGCGGCAGGCCGACGGCGTCCTCACGGGCATCGCGTCCCGGGCAGCCACCGCGACCGCCCTCGGCGACGGACTCACGGCCCTCGTCTGCGGACTCACCGTCGCGGCCACGGCCGTCGTCGGCGCCCAGGCGGTCGCCGCGGGGAGGCTGCACGGCGTCCTCATGGCCGTCCTCGTCCTCACCCCGCTCGCCGCGTTCGAGGCCGTCATGGGCCTGCCGCTCGCCGTCCAGTACCGGCAGCGGGTGCGCAAGAGCGCCGAGCGTGTGTACGAGGTACTGGACGCCCCCGATCCCGTACGCGAGCCGGAGAGGCCGCTCCCGGCGCCCGCTTCGCCGTTCCCGCTCCGGGTGTCCGGACTCCGGGCCCGGCACGCCGGAGCGGACCGGGACGCGCTGGCCGGACTCGACCTCACCCTCGAAGAGGGCCGCAGGATCGCCGTGGTCGGCATGTCCGGAGCAGGCAAGACGACCCTCGCACAGGTGCTGCTGCGGTTCCTCGACCCGCGGGCGGGGACGTACACCCTGGGCGGGACGGACGCGTCCGGGCTGGAAGGGGACGCCGTACGCCGGATGGTCGGGCTCTGCGCCCAGGACGCGCACCTCTTCGACAGCAGCGTGCGCGAGAACCTGCTGCTCGCCCGCAAGGACGCCACCGAGGCCGCGCTGCGCGACGCGCTGAGGCGGGCCCGCCTCCTCGACTGGGTGGACGGGCTGCCCGACGGACTCGACACCCTGATCGGAGAACACGGGGCACGGCTGTCCGGCGGCCAGCGCCAGCGGCTCGCACTGGCCCGCGCGCTGCTCGCCGGGTTCCCCGTGCTCGTGCTCGACGAACCGGCGGAGCATCTCGACCTGCCGACGGCCGACGCGCTCACGGCGGATCTGCTGGCCGCGACGGAGGGCCGTACGACCCTGCTGATCACCCACCGGCTGGCCGGGCTCGACGCGGTGGACGAGGTGATCGTGCTGGCGCACGGACGCGTGGTCCAGCGCGGGACGTTCGCGGAGCTGTCGGCGGTCGAGGGGCCCCTGCGGGAGATGGCGGAACGGGAGACCGCGGCGGACCTGCTGGTGCGGGCGGTGGCCTCCTGAGGCACGCCGAGGCGTCCTGAGGTGCTCCGAGGTGCTCCGAGGTGTGGGGCGCGGGGGCCGCGCGCGGCGGTCCCCGGGCTCGGCACCGTACGGCCGCTGACCCCACTCCGACCCACGGCCCGACTTTCCCCTGTAAAAGGGACTTATTAGGCTCGACGCATGGCAGCGGCGAGGGGCTCCCCCGACCCCGGGGGCGACGATCCCGGCGACGACCACGGCGGCGACGACCCCGGCACGACGGCGCGGGCGGACCGCACCCCCGCCGGGCCGTCCGGCGCGTCCGCCGCACGGATCCCGCGGCTGCTGGAGGCCGTGCGGTCGGTCGGATCGGGGCTGGAGCTGCGCTCCAAGCTGGACCGGATCTGCGAGACCGCGGCCGGACTCACCCAGGCCCGCTACGCGGCCATCGGCGTCGTGGACGAGAGCGGGGAGGGCCTCGCGGAGTTCGTCCAGTACGGCGTCGACGAGGAGACCGCCCGCCGGATCGGGCGGCGGCCCGACGGCCGCAAGGGGCTGCTGGGCGCGCTCATCCGCGAACCCGATCCGGTGCGCCTGGCCGACCTGACCGAGGATCCGCGCTCCTGCGGGGTCCCGGCCGGCCATCCGCCGATGCGCAGCTTCCTCGGGGTGCCGATCCGGGTGCAGGGGGAGATCTTCGGGAACCTCTACCTCACGGAGAAGCGAGGCGGCGGCCCCTTCGACGACGACGACCTCGACATGCTCCGGGTGCTCGCCACGGAGGCCGGCATCTCCATCGGCCACACCCGGCTGTACGAGGCGGCGAAGCAGCGTGAGCGCTGGATCGACGGCTCGGTGGCCGTCACCACCGCGCTGCTGGCGGGCGGCGACGCCGAGGAGGTGTTGCAAGCCGTCGCGGAACAGGCCCGCCGGCTCTCCGGCGCCGCGGCCGGGCTGGTGCTGCTGGCCACCGACGAGGGCGGCCTGGAGGTCGTCGCGGTGGCCTCGGAGCACCCGTCGGAGCTGCTCGGTGTGATCGTCCCGCCGGAGAGCGAACTGGTCGCCGAACTCCGCGACGGACGGCCGGTGTTCGTGGCGGACGCGTCCGCCGACCCGCGGATGCGCACCGATCTCACCCACGCCTACGGGCCCGTCATGATGCTCCCCCTGGAGAGCGACGGCCGGGTGCTCGGCGCGCTGCTCACCCCGCGCTCGCGCGACGGGCGCCAGTTCACCGGGACCGAGCGGACCGTCGCGGCGCAGTTCGCCTCGCAGGCGGCCCTGGCGCTGATGATGGCCGAGACCCAACGCGACCGGGAACGGCTCGCAGTCTACGAGGACCGCGACCGGATCGCCCGTGACCTGCACGACCTCGTCATCCAGCGGCTGTTCGCCACCGGGATGATGCTGGAGAGCGCGCAGCGCCGGTCGACCGTGCCCGAGGTGGCGCGGGGGGTCGGCAAGGCCGTCGACGAACTCGACGTCACCATCCAGGAGATCCGCACCGCGATCTTCGCGCTCCGGCAGGGTCCCGCCGAGTCGCCGTCCGGGCTGAGCACCCGCGTCCTGCGCGAGATCAACATGGCCGCCGTGCCCCTCGGGTTCCACCCCGGGCACCACTTCGCCGGTCCCGTCGACACGGCGGTCGGCGAACTCACCGCCAAGAACCTCATCGCCGCGCTGCGCGAAGCCCTCTCCAACGCCTTCCGGCACGCGGGGGCCTCCCGGATCGAGGTCTCCGTGGACGCCGGCTTCCCGCTGCCGGACGGGCGGCCGGGCGTGCGCCTCGCCGTCGCGGACGACGGTGTGGGCATCCCCGAAGGCGGCCGGCGCAGCGGCCTGAGGAACCTGAGCCGCCGTGCCGAGTCGCTGGGCGGCGCGAGTTGGTACGGCCCGGGGATCGGCCCCGACGGCGGCGGCACGACGGTGGTGTGGCAGGTGCCGCGCTGAACCCCCTTGCGCGGACCATCCGTTCGCGTGCTGGGCCATTCGTGACGTCCTGTCCCCCGGGTGCACCCCTTGAACGGGCCGGGTCCGGGCGCACGGGCCACGATCGCTGACATGCGCTCATCTCGCCGCCATCCCCTCCTCGTTCCCGCCCTGCTGTCCGTGCTCGTCGTCCTCGCGGCCCGGCCGGCGGCGGCCGACGGGGACGGCGACGGCGCGGACCTCGACATCAGCGCCCAGGTGGCGAAGCTGTACGAGGACGCCTCCGTGGCGACGGGACAGTACGAGGCGGGACGGCAGGACGCCGAGGCGCAGCGCGGCCGGGCGGAGCGGGCCGAGGGCCGGCTCGTGCAGGAGCGGCAGGAGATCTCCGTCCTGCACGAGGACCTGGGGCGGATCGTGCGCGCCCAGTACCGGCAGGGCGGCGGGCTGCCGTACACGGCGCAGATCCTGTTCGCGAAGGACCCCGACGGTCTGATGCGCGGTCAGCAGGCGGTGCGGCGGGCCGATCTGGCCGTCGCCGGTGCCGTCGCGAGAAGCAGGCGTGCCGAGGGCCGGCTCGCCGTGGACGAGGCGAAGGCCCGGTCCGCGTGGCAGGCGCTGGAGAGGCGGACCGAGGATCTCGCCGCGATCAAGCGGACCATCGAGGCCAGGCTCGACGAGGCGCGCTCGGCGCTGCAGAGCCGGGCGGACGCCTCCGTCGCGGCCGGCTCCTGCCGGGGGGCGGTGCGTCTGGACCAGCCGCAGACGGCGTTCACCAGCGCGTGGGTCGCCCCGGTGGAGACGTACGAACTGTCCGCGGGCTTCGGCAGCGGGGGCGAGCACTGGGCGCACCGGCACACCGGGCAGGACTTCGCGGTGCCCATCGGCACGCCGGTCCGTGCGGTCGGGGCGGGCCGGGTGGTGAAGGTGTCCTGCGGCGGGGCCTTCGGGATCGAGGTCGTGATCGAGCACCCCGGCGGCTACTACACGCAGTACGCGCATCTCGCGGCCGTCGCCGTCGACCAGGGCCGGCGGGTCTCGACCGGGGAGTGGATCGGGCAGTCGGGCACGAGCGGCAACTCCACCGGCCCGCATCTGCACTTCGAGGTGCGGGTGACGCCGGAGATGGGATCGGCGATCGACCCGGTGCCGTGGCTGGCGGAGCACGGGGTCGTCGTCTAGCGCCGCGGCGCGAGGCCCTCCGGAGGGAGTCGCCGGAGGGCCCGTGGCCCTGGTCCCGCGGGTGTCGCCGGCGGTCCGCAAGGGTCCGCGGTGTCGCCGGCGGTCCGCCGGGGTCCGCGGTGCTACGAGGGTCCGCCAGGGTCCGCGGTGCTACGAGCGGTCCGCCAGGATCCGCTCGATCACCACCGCCACCCCGTCCTCGTTGTTCGCGACCGTGCGCCCGGAGGCGGCGGCGATCACGTCCGGGTGGGCGTTGCCCATCGCGTACGAGCGGCCGGCCCAGGTGAGCATCTCGACGTCGTTCGGCATGTCCCCGAAGGCGACGACCTCCTCGGGAGCGATACCGCGCTCGGCACAGCACAGCGCGAGCGTGCTGGCCTTGGAGATGCCGGGGCCGCTGATCTCCAGCAGGGCGCTGGGGCTCGACCGGGTCACGTTGGCCCGGTCGCCGATGGCCGGGCGGGCGACGGCGAGGAACTCGTCGGGGTCCATGTCCGGGTGGAACGCGAGGACCTTCAGGACGGGCTGGTCGGCGTCCAGGGCGTCCTCGGCGAGGAGCTTCTCGGCGGGCAGGACGATCTCCGGGGGCTCCATGTGCATGAGCGGGTACCCCGGTTCGAGATGGAGGCCGAACGTCCGCTCGACGGCGCACACCGTGCCCGGCGCGGCGGAGCGCAGGATCCGGATGACGTCCAGGGCGGTGCCGGGGGTCAGCTCCCGGATCTTGACGAAGCGGTGGGCACCGGGGCCGCCGTGCAGGTCGACCACGGCGGCGCCGTTGCCGCAGATGGCCAGGCCGTGCCCGTGGACGTGGTCGCTGACGACGTCCATCCAGCGGGCCGGGCGGCCGGTGACGAAGAAGACCTCGATGCCGGCCTGTTCGGCGGCGGCGAGGGCGGCGATCGTGCGGTCGGACACCGATTTGTCGTCGCGCAACAAGGTGCCGTCGAGGTCCGTGGCGATCAGCCGGGGCGGGACGGTGGAGGCCGGAGTCTCGGGCCGGCGAGTCGCTGAGGTCACGGGCTCATTCTCCCGCATATATGCGCACGGCCGTGCGGCGGTGCGCACACTTGAGTGGTAACCGCCTCGTCCCGCCCGTGCCGTCCCGTCCCGCCGGATCCCCCGGGGCACGGTTCAGCCCAGCTGGGCCACCGCTTCCATGGCGATCCGCTCGAAGACCTTCGGGTCGGCGGCGAACTCCGAGTCGGGGATCGGCCAGTGGATCACGATGTCGGTGAAGCCCAGTTCGGCGTGCCGGCCGGCGAAGTCGACGAACGCGTCGAGGGACTCCAGCGGGTGGCCGCGGTCCGGGGTGAAGCCGGTGAGCAGGATCTTGTCGAGCTCCGCCACGTCCCGGCCGATCTCGGCGCAGGCGTCGGCGAGCCTGGAGACCTGTCCGCGAATGGCCTGAACCGACTGCTCCGGGGTGCCCGTCTCGAACAGCTTCGGGTCACCGGTCGTCACCCAGGCCTGCCCGTGGCGGGCGGCGAGCCTCAGCCCGCGCGGGCCCGTGGCGGCCACGGCGAACGGCAGCCGGGGGCGCTGGACGCAGCCGGGGATGTTGCGTGCCTCGTGGGCCGAGTAGAAGTTGCCGCCGTAGGAGACGGAGTCCTCGGTGAGGAGCCGGTCGAGCAGCGGGACGAACTCGCCGAAGCGGTCGGCGCGCTCGCGCGGGGTCCACGGGTCCTGGCCGAGCGCGGTGGCGTCGAAACCGGTGCCGCCGGCGCCGATGCCCAGGGTGATCCGGCCGTCAGAGATGTCGTCGAGGGAGATCAGATCCTTGGCGAGGGTCACCGGGTGCCGGAAGTTCGGCGAGGTCACGAGCGTGCCGAGACGCAGCCGGTCGGTGACGGCGGCCGCCGCGGTCAGGGTCGGCACGGCCCCGAACCACGGGCCGTCGCGGAAGGTCCGCCAGGAGAGGTGGTCGTAGGTGAAGGCGGTGTGGAAGCCGAGCTGCTCCGCGCGCTGCCATGCGGAACGCCCGCCCTCGTTCCAGCGGACGTACGGCAGGATCACGGTGCTCAGACGCAGACTCATGCGTCGAGCGTAGACGGATCCGGCCGGCGAACGCCTCAGGACCGGGCACACGGGGGCCGCGGGGACACGTGCACGTGACCGGTGACCCGGATCAGTGCGGGCCCAGTTCCCCGGATCAGCGCCGGCCCGGTGTCCCGAAGGGCGCGGTCCGGTGTCCCCGTTCGGCGCGGGTGGGGCGGGCTCGGTCAGTGCGGGCCCGGAAACCGCAGGTAGCGCGTGGGCACGGTCTGCGTCAGCCAGACTCCGTTGGCGCTGACCCGGAAGACATGGCCGTCGCGGTGCATGGCGGCGGCGTCCACGCCGAGGACGACCGGGCGGCCGCGGCGGGCGCCGACGCGGGTGGCCGTCTCACGGTCCGTGGAGAGGTGCACGTCGTGCCGGTTCATGGGCCGCAGGCCCTCGGCACGGATCAGGTCGAGGCTGCGGGCCACGGTCCCGTGGTAGAGGTACGCGGGCGGGGTCGCCGGGGGCAGTCCGAGGTCGACCTCGACGGAGTGGCCCTGGCTGGCCCGGATCCTCGTCCCCTCGACGGCGAAGCGCTGCTTGTCGTTGGTGGCCACCACATGATCGAGCTCTTCGCGCGTGATCCGGAAGCCGTGCGCGGCGGCCGCGGAGATCAGCGTGCCGATCTCGACCCAGCCGCCCTCGCCGAGGGTGAGTCCGATCCGCTCGGGCTGGTGCCGCAGATGCTTCGAGAGGTACTTCGACACCTTCACGGTGCGTTTGTCGTCCATCGGTTCATCGGTCCGTCTTTCGGTCCGATCATCCGCTTGCTCATGCTTCTTCATCCTCTCAGGGTGCCTGGAGAGAGACGGATCACGCATGTGATTTTGGGTTGGAGGTTTGATCCACAACCAAGTGGTGTTATCCACAGGTGAATTGACGAATCTGTGGACAACGCGCTTGCTATTCAGGGTGTTTCGTCAACACCTGTGCGGAGAGGTCCGTTTACAGTCAAGTGGTCCAACGTGCGTGCGTGCAGCTCCCGTTCGGTGGCCGCCGTGACGAACTCCGCCGCGTGCCGTGCCCCAACCATGCGCTCCACGGCCCGTATCGTCCCGGCGGGCAGCTGCACCGGACGGGCGTTTTCCGGCTCCATCGGGACCGGGCCCGCCGCGAGCTGACGGCTCAAGTGACGGTTGGCGAAGTGCCGCATTGCGCGCGCCAGTTCGGCGTCCACCGCCTGCTGGGCGAGCGGCCGCAGCCGGCGTACGAGCGAGGCCGCCTCGGCCGTTTCCGCGTCGCTCGGCGGATGCTCGCCCAGATAGCGGGCGAAGACGTGCTCCGTGGTGAACTCCAGGAAACGGGAGGCTATGTGCTCGACCTGACCCCTCAACTCCCGCAGATGGAGGGCGATCGCGGACAGGGAGACGCCCGCGTTGTACAACTCGACCGCCACGGACAGCTCTTGGGGGCTCGGGACGAGGAAGACGTCCTCCTCCCCGGGGACGGGCTCCAGCACGCCGAGTTCCACGGCCTCCGCGACCGCCGCGTCGTCGGGGCGGCCGCCGAACCGCTCCACCAGCTCCCGCCGGGAGATCCGGTCGGCCCGCTCGTCGGTCCACGGCCCGTCGACCTCCGCGACCAGGCCGAGTATCCCGCCGAGCCCCCGGCCCGCGTCCCAGGCCTCCAGCAGCTCCTTGATCGAGGCCAGCGTGTACCCGCGGTCCAGGAGGCCGGCGATCTGCCGCAGCCGTGCCAGATGGGCGTCTGCGTACACGTTGGCGCGCCCGCGCCGCTCGGGTCGGGGCAGCAGCCCGCGGTCCTGATAGGCGCGGATCGTCCGGACCGTGGCGCCGCTGCGGTGCGCCAGGTCCTCGATGCGGTACGCGGCCCCGCCCGCCTCGTCGCTCATCGCAACCTCACAGCCGTGGCTCCACGCGGGCGATCGCGCGCAGCGCCCCGGGCGCGAACCGTTGCAGGAGGCGGGCGCCGCGCGCCTCCGGGGTGACCGGGACCACCGCCTCGTCACGGACGACCGCGCGCAGGATCGCGTCCGCGACCTTCTCCGGCGGGTAGTTGCGCAGTCCGTAGAGCCGCGCCGACCTCTTCTGGCGCCGTTTCTCCTCGGCCGCGTCGACCCCGGTGAAACGCGCGGTCGAGGTGATGTTCGTGTTGACGAAGCCGGGGCAGATCGCCGAGACGCCGATGTCACGGCCCGCCAGTTCCGCGCGCAGACACTCGCTCAGCATCAGCACGGCCGCCTTGGAGGTGCTGTACGCGGGGAGCGCCTTCGAGGGCTGATACGCCGCCGCAGAGGCGATGTTGACGATGTGGCCGCCCTGCCCGCGCTCGGCCATCTGCTTCCCGAAGAGCCGGCAGCCGTGGATCACTCCCCACAGATTGACGTCGAGGACCTTCCTCCAGTCGTCGGACGTGGTGTCCAGGAAGGAGCCGGAGAGGCCGATCCCGGCGTTGTTCACCAGGACGTCCACCACGCCGTACTCGGCGGCGACCCTGGCGGCGAGCTTCTCCATGGCCTGCTCGTCGCCGACGTCGGCCGTCTCGGCCCAGGCCGCAGGCGAGCCGGTCGGCAGGCACTGTTCCGCCGTGCGGGCCGCGGCCCCGGCGTCCCGGTCGACGGCCACCACCCGCGCTCCGGCCGCGGCGAACGCGAGGGCGGTGGCCCGGCCGATGCCGCTGCCGGCGCCGGTGACGAGCACGAGCTGCCCGGCGAACCGGTCCGCGTACTTCCCGGAGGCGACCGGCGAGGGCGCGGGCGCACCGTCCCCGCCGCCCTCGTTGGCCGTCACGAACTCCGCTATCCAGGAAGCCAGTTGATCGGGACGGGTCCGCGGGATCCAGTGCTTGGCCGGGAGGGTGCGGCGCACGGAGCCGGGGGCCCACCTCTCCAGCTCGTCGTAGAGCCGCTCGGAGAGGAACGCGTCGCCGAGGGGCGTGATGAGCTGCACGGGCGCGTGGGCGTGGGCGTCCTCGCGGGGGTGGCCGAGCCGGGACCGTACGTTGTCGCGGTAGAGCCACGCCCCGTGCGCCGCGTCGGACGGCAGCGACGCGGTCGGATAGTCGCCCGCGGGCACCTTCTCCAGCCGCTGGAGGATCCCCGGCCAGCGTTTGCCGAGGGGCCCGCGCCAGGCCAGCTCGGGCAGCACCGGTGTGTGCAGCAGGTACACGTACCAGGACTTGGCCCCCTGGCCGAGGAGCTGGCCGATCCTGCGCGGGGTGGGCCGGCGCGTCCGCCGCTTGATCCAGTGGCCGAAGTGGTCCAGGGAGGGCCCCGACATCGAGGTGAAGGACGCGATCCGGCCCTCGGTGCGGGCGACCGTGACGAACTCCCACGACTGCACCGAACCCCAGTCGTGGCCCACGAGGTGCACGGGCTTACCGGGGCTGACCGCGTCGATCACCGCGAGGAAGTCGTCGGTCAGCTTCTCCAGCGTGAACCCGCCGCGCAGCGGCCGCGGCGCCGTCGACCCGCCGTGCCCGCGCACGTCGTACAGCACGACGTGGAAGCGGCCGGCGAGCCGCGCCGCGACCTCGGACCACACTTCCTTGGAGTCCGGATAACCGTGCACGAGCACCACGGTCGGCCGCCCCGCGTCGCCCAGTTCGGCGACGCACAGCTCGATCCCGCCCGTCCGGACCCGGCGTTCACGCGCTCCCACGAGACTCATCAGTCCTCCGCCCGCCCCACTTGTCCCCACCGTCGCGGTACGTGCCCGTAACGTGACACTGGCGAATGTGACAGTTGTTAGAGGCTGCGTCAATAGGCCTGCGAACGCCTGTGGACAACCGGGCGACCGCGGACGACCGGGCGCCGGGGTCCCTGCAAGGAGTCCGGATCACGGCTCCCGGATCCCGTACCTGAGGGTGACCCCTACGGGCCCGTACGCCTGGAGGCTGACGCGGATCCACCTCCGTGGTCTGACGACCCCTGTGGTGTGCGCCACTACCGTCGAACCGTGACTGTGATCGCGACCGAAAGCCTGAGCAAGCGGTACCCCCGGGTGACCGCGCTTGACCGGCTCTCCGTGGACGTCGGGCCCGGTGTGACCGGACTCGTCGGAGCCAATGGAGCCGGCAAGTCCACACTGATCAAGATCCTGCTGGGTCTGTCCCCCGCCACCGAGGGCCGCGCGCACGTGCTCGGCCTCGACGTCGCCACCGAGGGCGCCGCCATCCGCGAGCGGGTCGGGTACATGCCCGAGCACGACTGCCTGCCGCCCGACGTCTCGGCCACCGAGTTCGTCGTCCACATGGCGCGGATGTCCGGCCTGCCGCCGGCCGCGGCCCGCGAACGCACCGCGGACACCCTGCGCCACGTCGGTCTCTACGAGGAGCGCTACCGCCCCATCGGCGGCTACTCGACCGGCATGAAGCAGCGCGTCAAACTCGCGCAGGCCCTCGTCCACGACCCCCAGCTGGTCTTCCTGGACGAACCGACCAACGGCCTCGACCCGGTCGGCCGCGACGACATGCTCGGACTGATCCGGCGCATCCACACGGACTTCGGCATCTCGGTCCTGGTCACCTCCCACCTCCTGGGCGAACTGGAGCGCACCTGCGACCACGTCGTGGTCGTCGACGGCGGCAAGCTGCTGCGCTCCAGCTCCACCACGGACTTCACCAAGACCACCACCACCCTCGCCGTCGAGGTCACCGACAGCGACGAACACCCCGACGGCACGGGCGCGGTGCGCGAGGCGCTCCACGCGCGCGGGATCGAGACCCACGAGGGCGGCGGACTGCCGGGCGCCGGACACATCCTGCTGCTCACCGCCGAGAGCGAGGACACCTACGACCTCGTCCGCGACGTGGTCGCCGACCTCGGCCTCGGGCTGGTCCGGATGGAACAGCGCAGACACCACATCGCCGAGGTCTTCACCGAGAGCGACGAGCAGCGGAAGGAGGCGGTCGGCCATGGCAGTTGAGCACCCCCTCGCCCAGCAGGGCGAGCAGACCCGTATCCACAACATCGGCTACCGCAACTACGACGGCCCGCGCCTCGGCCGTGCCTACGCACGCCGCTCCCTCTACTCGCAGTCCCTGCGCGGCGCCTACGGACTGGGCCGCTCGGTCAAGTCCAAGGTCCTGCCGATGCTGCTCTTCGTGGTGATGTGCGTCCCCGCGCTGATCATGGTGGCCGTCGCGGTCGCCACGAAGGCGAAGGACCTGCCCGTCGACTACACGCGCTACGCGGTGATCATGCAGGCCGTCATCGGCCTGTACGTCGCCTCCCAGGGGCCCCAGGCCGTCTCCCGGGACCTGCGCTTCAAGACGATCCCGCTGTACTTCTCGCGCCCCATCGAGACGGCCGACTACGTGCGCGCCAAGTACGCGGCCCTGGCCTCGGCGCTGTTCATCCTCACGGCCGCCCCGCTGATCGTCCTCTACGTGGGCGCGCTGCTGGCCAAGCTCGACTTCGCGGACCAGTCCAAGGGATTCGGACAGGGACTGGCCTCGGTGGCACTGCTGTCGCTCCTCTTCGCCGGCATCGCCCTGGTCATCTCGGCGATCACCCCGCGGCGCGGCTTCGGCATCGCGGCCGTCATCGCCGCCCTGACCATCTCCTACGGAGCGGTCTCCACCGTCCAGGCCATCGCGTTCGAGCGGTCCAGCAGCGGAGCCGTCCCCTGGCTCGGCCTCTTCTCGCCGATCACCCTCATCGACGGAGTCCAGACGGCCTTCCTGGGCGCCTCCTCCGCCTTCCCCGGCCAGGTGGGCCCCTCGTCCGCGCAGGGCGTCGTCTACCTGGTCGTCGTCCTGGGTCTCATCGCGGGCTGCTACGGCCTCCTGATGCGCCGCTACCGAAAGGCCGGGCTGTGACCACGCTCACCATCGACCACGTCTCACGCTGGTTCGGCAACGTGGTGGCGGTCAACGACATCACGATGACGATCGGTCCCGGAGTCACCGGACTCCTCGGCCCGAACGGCGCCGGGAAGTCCACCCTCATCAACATGATGGGCGGCTTCCTCGCCCCCTCCACCGGCACCGTCACCCTCGACGGCAAGCCGACCTGGCGCAATGAGGACATCTACCGCCACATCGGCATCGTCCCCGAGCGCGAGGCGATGTACGACTTCCTCACCGGACGCGAATTCGTCCTCGCCAACGCCGAACTGCACGGCCTCGGCGCCAAGGCCGCCGACCGCGCCCTGGCCACCGTCGAGATGGCGTACGCCCAGGACCGCAAGATCTCCACGTACTCCAAGGGCATGCGCCAGCGCGTGAAGATGGCGTCCGCGCTGGTCCACGACCCGTCGCTGCTGCTGCTCGACGAGCCGTTCAACGGCATGGACCCGCGCCAGCGCATGCAGCTCATGGACCTGCTGCGCCGCATGGGCGAAGAGGGCCGCACCGTGCTCTTCTCGTCCCACATCCTCGAAGAGGTGGAGCAGCTCGCCGCCCACATCGAGGTGATCGTGGCCGGACGGCACGCGGCGAGCGGCGACTTCCGGCGCATCCGCCGGCTGATGACCGACCGCCCGCACCGCTATCTGGTCCGCTCCAGCGACGACCGGGCGCTGGCCGCCGCGCTCATCGCCGACCCGTCGACCTCCGGCATCGAGGTCGACCTCGCGGAGGGCGCGCTGCGCATCCAGGCCGTCGACTTCGGGCGGTTCACCGCCCTGCTGCCGAAGGTCGCGCGCGACCACGGCATCCGGCTGCTGACGGTGTCGCCGTCCGACGAGTCGCTCGAATCCGTCTTCTCGTATCTCGTCGCGGCGTAGGAGGCCCAAGATGTACGACCCCACAGTCGCCCGGCTCACCTACCGGGGCCTGCTCGGCCGCCGCCGGGCCCTCATCCTCGGCGTCCTGCCCGTCCTGCTCATCGTGATCTCCCTGGCCGTGCGGAGCTTCTCCGGAGCCGACGACCAGGTGGCCTCCGACCTGCTCGGCGGGTTCGCGCTCGCCACCATGGTGCCGATCATCGGCGTCATCGCCGGCACGGGCGCGATCGGGCCCGAGATCGACGACGGCTCGGTGGTGTACCTGCTGGCCAAGCCCCTGAAGCGGCCGACGATCATCTTCACCAAGCTGATCGTCGCGATCGCCGTCACCATGGCCTTCTCGGCCGTGCCGACCTTCATCGCCGGCATGATCCTCAACGGCAACGGCCAGCAGATCGCCGTCGCCTACACCGTGGCCGCGCTGGTCGCCTCGATCGCGTACGCCGCGATGTTCCTTCTCCTCGGGACCGTGACCCGGCACGCCGTGGTGTTCGGGCTCGTCTACGCGCTCGTCTGGGAGGCCCTGTTCGGGTCCCTGGTGTCCGGCGCGCGCACGCTCAGCGTCCAGCAGTGGGCGCTCGCCGTGGCCCACAAGGTGACCGGCGGCGACCTCGTCACCTCGGACGTGAGCCTGCCGACCGCGACGGTCCTGCTGGTCGTGGTCACCGTCCTCGCCACCTGGTACGCGGGGCAGCGGCTGCGGTCGCTGACGCTGGCCGGCGAGGAGTGAGCGGCCCCCCGCGCGCGTGCCGTCTGGTGGGCGGCCCGCGCGCGGGGGGCCCCCATTTTTATTGAC